>CAMYKF010000035.1 GCA_947258905.1 uncultured Pirellulaceae bacterium
GATCGCGGCGTCGATCTCGTCATGCCGCAACGCTTCCAGCATGGCATTGGAATCACTGAACAGACGACGGGAAATACCATTGCGTTGCAGCAGGTCATCGCCAGTCGAATCGCGGACAGCACCCGTCCGCAGGTGCACCAGATCGCGAACCTCTTCCACGTCTCGTTCAAGGTTGCTGAGCGTCAGTCGCGACGCCGCAGCTGCCGTAAACAGCGAGATCAGAATAATGCCCGCAAAAATCCAGACCAGCGCCACCACGCGGCCCAGCACAGTTTTCGGAGCCTTGTCGCCATAGCCCACGGTGGTCATGGTCACGACGGCCCACCAAATGCCGTCGCCAATTCCCTGAAGCGGTTTGGTGTCAAAATGCTCGGGATTGCGGCGACGTTCGGCCATCCAGATGATGACTCCCGCCAGGACGGCAAGGACGATTAGCCCTCCGATGATGCTTGACAGTGGCCAGATAATTTTGCCGATCATCTCCACGAAATTGGCACTGCGATTGTGCTTGCGTACAGCGACGCCCAGACCTGCGGAATAGAAGGGATGCGAAAAATCCATTCGCGCCTCACGGGCGGCTGTCACCGTAACGGCTGCCACCACAGCATCAATGTCCCCCGCTTCCACATCGGCCAGCAAATCCGCCAGCGAGCGTTCGCGTAATTCATAATCGACGTCCAGATCGGAAGCGATCTGTTGCCACAGCTCAATACTCAGACCTTCCCATTTTCCATCAGCTGTTTTTATGGCAAACGGCGGAACATGGCGTGTGCCGACGACCAGCGTCTGGCCGTGGGCTGACGGGATACACAGGAGCCAGACAAGGTTGGCAAGGCAGCCAACGATAACGAATTTGGTACGTTGGCTTCTCATGTATGCTGGCGCTTTCATAACATTTTGATGATTTTCAGGTTTTGGCTTCCGGGCGTTCACCAGGAGCCGCTTGAGCCGACGGTACAGTTTCCAGCCGCGCCGAGGGATTTCGGGCAGGCAATTTTTAACCGCATCGCGCATTGATTGTCCGTTTTGCATAGCGAACAGCCGGTTGATCATCGTGGTCGGGCAAAAATGCACCGAACTGCGGCTATGGATCGTCGAGTCTGTCCGTGCGGCGAGCAATAACTATGCAATCATTGTGCCGCCGGGTGCGCTACGCGCAAATTGTGGCATGCCAGTTGCTACCTGCCGAACCGACCCGACGGGTTATCCGCCAATCACCCTTGCGCTCCTGATACGAGTTTGAGTTGCCAATGAAACGGTTCCAGAAGATCCTCGTCGCCACCGATACGCGGTACGATCATCACCCGATCGTGGAAGAAGCGGCTGAAATTGCCCGTTCCAATCGGGCGACCCTGAAGCTGGTTGATGTTGTTCGGGAGTTCTCGTGGATGTCACGTCAGGTGACCGAGGATCACGAACACCTCAGCGATCTCGTGGCTGCCGAGAAAACGGCAAAAATAGACGCACTTGCCCGTGCGGTTCGTGACAAGGGAATCGACGTCGACAGCAAGGTCCTGAGGGGCAAGCCGTCCGTTGAAATCATACGCGAGGTCATCAAGGGGGAACATGATCTTGTGATGGCAGTCGCCAAGGGGCGGAATAGCAAACGGGACGGCTTTTTCGGTCAGACAGCGTTGCGTTTGTTGCGCCAATGCCCGTCCGCGGTTTGGCTGGTCGCGCCCGATACCACACCGCGGTTCAAACATATTCTGGGTTGCGTTGATACCGCCAGCGATCACCCGCTGGATGTTGAATTAAACGACAAGGTCCTTGAACTGGCCCAATCGATCAGTCGTTATCAGGACTCGCGCTTCTCGATTATTCATGTATGGAATATGGATGATGAAAAAATATTGCGAGCACGCATGCCGGAAGAACAGGTGGACGAATTTGTGGAAAATGAACGGCGTCACCGTGAAGAAAGGCTGGACGCATTTCTTAAGCAGCATGACACCGATTGCCATGCCGACAACATTCATCTGGTGAGGGGCGAGACGGCTCGGACGATCGCTTCATTTGTGTCCGACCATGATATTGACTTGCTGGTGATGGGAACCGTGGGTCGATCGGGTTTAAGTGGCTGGTTTATGGGCAATACGGCTGAAAGAATCCTCAGCGGTATCAAGTGCTCGGTCCTGGCGATCAAGCCCTACAACTTCAAAAGCTCCGTCAAACTTCAAGGATGAGATCGCGAATGCGGCCCGACCGCTGCAAATCGCAGGCTCCCGCACCTGCGCTGAACATCCGGTCACGCCACTGCCGCTTGTCTTCCGAATTCTTGACAGGAAAAGCTGAATGGAAACTACCCGCAAAGATGAACCATTGATTCAGGTCTTGCAGCTGATCATTCATTGGGCAGTGCGGGCACTGGCCATTCTGATGGTCTTTGTGATTGTCAGGGGCGTCGTCGGCCACCACCGGCATTGTCATCGTGCTGGCCAGTCAGGGATTGATTTCGCTGGAATCGGGCATCGGGCTGATTTTTGGCGCGAACATCGGCACGTGCGTAACCGCGGTTATTTCGGCCGTCGGGCGACCGCGTGAAGCAGTGCAGGCGGCCTGTGTCCATGTCATCTTCAATCTGGGTGGCGTCCTGCTGTGGATGTTTTTCATTCATCAATTCGCGGAAATAATTCGCGCGGTTTCTCCGGTATCGGAAGACTTGCAGGGGGCTGAACGCCTGGCCGCCAACACGCCGCTGCTGGAGGAAAAGGATCCGCTCGACGAGACAGCCCCGCAACCCCCGGCAGATTCACCCATGAACCATGTGCCCGATGCCATCGGGGCAACCTCTGTTGCAGATTCCTTAGCGCCCTGACCAAAATCCAGTTCCTGAATTCCGCGATTACGACCCGCAAGCAAGCCTATGCCACTGCGACTTGTTGAATCCATTATTCCCAATGCATCCCTTTCAGTCTTTGATGAACTGCGGGGAATGAAAAAGGTACTCGATCGCTGGGAGGAGCCGCTCCACGATGACAAGGCGCTGGTTCGCATGCTCGTCGATGCCCCCGACGTCGAGCAACTGCTGGATGAATTGGTCCCGCGTTTTTCCGGAGTCGAGGGATTTCGGGTGATGTTGCTGCCCGTGGAAGCGACTCTGCCACGCCCGCCAGAACCGGAGCAGGCGGTCGGGCCCGGCGACGAGAAATCGGCTGCCCGGATCAACCGCGAGGAACTTTACAGCCAGATATCCGAAAGCGCCGAAATCTCCAGTGTCTTTATCGCCCAGGTGATCATTGCCACATTGGTCGCAGCGGTGGGACTCATGCGTGACGACACTGCTGTGATTATCGGCGCGATGGTGATTGCCCCGCTGCTGGGTCCCAATATGTCATTGAGTCTGGCAACAACACTGGGTGATCGGGCGCTGGCAAAACGCTCGCTCAAAGCCAATCTGGTCGGACTGACGCTGGCCTTTCTGGCGTCACTGGCCATTGGATTCATTTTTACGATCGACCCCAATACTCCCTCCATTGCTTCACGTACCGGCGTGTCAGGCGGTGACATCATATTGGCGCTCGCATCCGGATGCGCGGGGGTGCTGGCCTTCACCAGCGGTGCTCCTGCGGCATTGATTGGCGTCATGGTGGCCGTAGCGCTGTTGCCGCCGTTTGTCGTCTTTGCATTGCTGCTGGCCAGTGGCGAATTTCACGCAGCCAGCGGAGCCCTGATGCTGGTCGCCACCAATGTGATCTGTGTCAACCTCGCCGGCGTGGTGACTTTTGTTGTCCAGGGATTGAAGCCGTCCTCATGGTGGGAGGCAAAAAAGGCGTCCCGGGCAACCCGGATCGCTGTGGTCAGCTGGGTTGTCCTGCTGGCGATGCTGGTCGTGCTGATCTGGATGGGAGGAGACTATTGAAAAACTGCATCATCTGTCTTTGCGCCATCGGCCCAAACATATCCGGAAAGCAGGTTCAGACCGTCATCGGCACCTGATTTTTTTTGTCAGGCACTGGAAGTGCGGACCGGCGGGCATCTACGTCCCGTGATGACGGCGGCGGATCTTGCGTTTGGGACGCCGCTGGTCGATGCCGCCTGTGGCCCGATATCCATACTCGATGGCAAACCACTCGGCAAAGCGTTCCTGATCCATGTAGTTCGTGTTCCATGTGTCGACCATGTGGCCAAGTTCGTGGATGAGCACATTGTTCAACTGGAAATCGCGAGCGGCTGATTCGGTCCAGATCAAACGCCATACGCCATGCTCGGGACGTTCCCAGCGCCCACCGAACATTTTGGTTTCGGTTACCAAACCCTGTGGCGGCGGACTGTAAAAATACTCGTCCAGTGTTTCCTCAAACGGGTACAGGTAGATGGCGCAACCCCACTGCAATCCGTAGCAGGGAAAGCAGAGTTTCTTTCGCGTCATACGGCTCAGTTGCACAATCTCCAGATCCTTGAGGAATTCCTGCGGCAGCTGGCTCAGCCGCATGCGAATCTGGCGGGGCGTTACCACATGCCGACAGCCCGCACCCGGTTTGCGGACAATGATCTCATAATCGGGCCGGCCAGTGGGCTCATGCCATTCCTCGGGAGGATCGAAGATCGGGTCGGAGTTTCGCTGGACAATGGCTCGTCGGGCCTTGGAGTATTCGCGGAATCGCACACGACCAAGGGCATTCTGACCCTTGGGCGGGCGGCGATGCGAATTAGCTCGATTGCGGCGCGGCGAATACATAACGGCGTTCCTGAAAGTCGTTGGCATCCGCCAGGTATCCGCGCAGCTCCATCCCGTGAGAATCCGGTCGGCGAGACCAACAAATGTGTAGCAGGGGTGGCCACAGAAAGGAGGAAACCGCTGGCTGCCTCCATATATCAATAGTAGTTCAAGCGGGCCTTGGCGTCTTTGATTTTATCTTAAACTGTTTCCCTGAAACGACTTACGAACTGGACAGGCCCGCTGCAGGGACGGCCCGGGAGGGCAATCCGGGGCCCGTTCCGGGAATCGCCTGCCTGTCGAC
Organism: uncultured Pirellulaceae bacterium; assembly: GCA_947258905.1. Taxonomy (GTDB): domain Bacteria; phylum Planctomycetota; class Planctomycetia; order Pirellulales; family Pirellulaceae; genus CAJQPP01. The sequence continues at coordinate 4,965 of CAMYKF010000035.1, forward strand.
CGAATACCTGTCCTCATTGGGTTCCCCACAGGCAAAAACGACAAACAAGGGTAACCATTTGGGGAGCGCCAACCTGTGTTTACAGATAACTCGCCGCACGACGTCGACGTGTGTTTCGTGCCGTCGTGTCACTGGAATTCGCGGTCGTCGTGAAACCAAATGCTGCAAAGGGTCGCAACGTGCGGAACGACCCGCACAGTCGTGTGGCATCTGATCCGAAATCGGCAGTTAACGCTTCGTATCGCTGGACGCGAGACGCAAGATGACTACACTGTCAGGTCACTTCTCTGATTTGCCCGCCTTGATTATTTCCCCCCCATGTCAAAACCTCTCGCCAGCCTTTCCCTTGATCTCGACAACCTGTGGGCCTATCTGAAGACCCACGGTGATCCGCAATGGGAGTCCTTTCCCAGCTATCTCGATCAGGTCGTGCCCCGCATTCTCAACTTCTTGCAGCAACGCAAAACCTGCATCACGTTTTTTGTGGTGGGTCAGGATGCAGCACTTGAATCCAATCACGCGACGCTGAGGAGCATTGCGGATGCAGGCCACGAGATCGCCAACCACTCGTTCAGTCACGAGCCGTGGTTGCACCTGTACAGCAACGAGCAACTGGTCGAGGAATTCGAGCGCAGTGAACAGGCGATCTTTGAAGCCACCGGACAAACCACCAAGGGGTTTCGCGGACCAGGATTCAGCTGCTCTGACCCGGTTCTAAATTTGCTGGCGCAGCGCGGTTACCAGTATGACGCGTCGACGTTTCCGACGTTTCTCGGCCCGGTAGCCCGCGCGTACTATTTCTTGCACAGCCGCTTTACATCAAAGCAAAAGGAAGACCGCAAGGAGTTGTTCGGCAAATTCCGTGAGGGTTTCCGTCCGAACAAGCCATTTGCGTGGCAGTTGGGTGGCCGTCAGTTGCTGGAGATTCCGGTGACGACGATGCCGCTACTGAAGCTGCCCATCCATGCCAGTTACATTTTCTATCTGGCCGGCTATTCCAGGTGGCTGGCAAAGACGTACTTCCGTCTGGCACTGGGTTTGTGCCGGTTGACGGGCACGCGACCGTCGTTCCTGTTGCATCCGCTGGATTTCATGGACCTCAAGGATGCGCCTCAGATGGAGTTTTTTCCGGCGATGAAACTGGCCGCCGACAAAAAGATTCAGTTGCTGGGTCAGTGTCTGGACATGATGGAGCGTCACTGGAAGCTGGGCACCATGGGCGAGCACGCGGCCGAGGCGTTGTCAGGAGATTTGAAACGACGCGAAGTTCCGGTGACCGATTTCCCGATGCCAACGTGCGAACCGCTTATTGCGGAGACATCTGACCACGCCGATCAGCGGGTTCCAGTAGAGTCGCCCTGAGAAAATCGCTGTTCATCTGCCCGATGAACTTGATGCTGATTTCCTTGGGGCACTGGGCTTCGCATTCGCCATAGTTGCGGCAGGCGCCAAACCCCTCGGACTCCATCTGGTCCACCATCCGCTTAACGCGCGTCACGCGTTCGGGTTGGCCCTGTGGCAACAGTCCGAGGTGCGAGACCTTGGCAGCGGTATACAGCATGGCCGAGGCGTTGGGGCACGCAGCCACACAGGCTCCACAGCCGATACAGGAGGCGGCATCGAGCGATTCCTCGGCGATTTCCGGTTCGATGGGAATCGAGTTCGGTTCGGGTTTGGGACCCGAGTGCACGGTGACATAGCCGCCGGCTTGCATGATGCGGTCGAACGCGGTGCGATCGATCACCAGGTCGCGGATCACGGGAAACGCCGTAGCGCGAAACGGCTCGATCGTAATCACGGAGCCATCGGGGAAGTGCCGCATGTATAGTTGGCAAGTCGTGGTGCCGGGCATGGGACCGTGCGCTTGACCGTCAATGACCATCGAACACATCCCGCAAATGCCTTCGCGGCAATCCGAATCGAATGCCACAGGCTCCTTGCCCTGGTCGGCCAGCTGGATATTCAATGCATCCATCATTTCCAGAAAGGACGTTTCACCATCGATGTTGTCAATGGAGTAGGTCTCAAGCTGTCCTGTGGATTTCGTGTCGGCTTGCCGCCAGATCCTGAGTGTATATTTCATCGTGTCGGAAAACGTATAGGAAAACGTATGGTCAT
>CAMYKF010000036.1 GCA_947258905.1 uncultured Pirellulaceae bacterium
GACCTGCCGTCGGATTTGCGTGAACCCGCATCGACCGACCCGGCGGATGCGCCGGACGATCTGCCCGATGGTAAAAAAGTACGCTGGGATGGCGCGGCTGTGTTACTGGGCGAGACCGACTCGCTGGCCTACACCGCGGAATCATTTCTGCAAACGGTGGCCAACATGCTGGAGGAAGAACGTGTGGCCAGCATCCACGATCTGGTGACATTGTTTCCCGACATCGCACTGCAAACATTGCAGGAATCGTCTGGCCGGTCTGGAAATCCCCAGGCGTTGCGGATGATCGCCAGCCAATTCGATTCGTTATGGTGCAGCCAGCCGATGTGGCAGCCGTGGCTGGATGACCTGCAACAGCTGCCGGTTAGCGGAAAAGAACGTATCGATATTCGCGACCGGTTCTGGCGCTACCTGAAGAACCATCAGCCCGAAGGGGCGTTAAAGCTGCGTCTGACGCGCACGATCCAGCGCGAACATGGTTCGATGATGCGGATCGAATTTTACCGCCTCGAGTCCATTGCGCACATGATGAGCGGCAATCATGACAAGTCCATCGCGCATCTGGAACAGTCCATTGAACTGGCCAAAGGCTCCTGTCCCTACTTGGCCAGCAAGCTGCAATTGCTGTTAGGCGAATTTTATCGACACGCCGGGAAATGGGATGAATGGAAGTCTACATGGCAAAACGCCGTTGTCACCAACAGCCAGTTGCTGTCGACTCACGACAGCCTCGACCCGCAATTCTGGAATCGCGCGGCTTACCTGCGACCCGCCGGCATGGAATGGCCGGAAACCGCCATTGGGAACCTGAAAAAAATGCTTGCTGACCAGGATCTGGCCGGCACCGAGCACGGCTTGACTCTGACCAACGACGAATCCGTGGTGTGGTTTGCCATCGGGGCCCGCCATTTGAAACGGGGCGAAGGTCAAAATGCCGTACTCGCCTTCAAAAAAGCCGAAGCCGTGGAAACGCGTCAGCATTCGATCGCCGCACTGCGACAGCATCAGGCTCGGGCCATGGTGACCGCCGGCCAACCCGGTGCGGCATCGGCGATCCTGTTCCAGTTGGTCGCCGAGCACGAGGGCACGACGCTGGCGGACCGCTGCAAGTCGATCCTCGGGGTTATGAAGCTGCAAAACGGCAGCGTGACTCAGGGACTGAACCTGATTCAGGCTTCACTCGCTTCGATCGAGTCGTGGCCACGTGATGAACGGCTGCGTACGCAAGCCGATTACGCACTGGCACTGCTGGTGCAGGGTCATGAACAGGAAGGTCTGCGTCGCCTGGCCGAAGCGCAAGCCGATTTTTTGTCTGCCCGGGATCTGGAACAAGCCCGTCAATGTCTGTGGAACCGCGCACGCTACTTTGAAAAGACCGGACAGAAAGACCAGTTGCGGGGAGCGCGGAGCGAACTGCTGGAACTGGAGTCGACGATTCGCCGGTAAATACTTCGGACACCAGCCGCGGTGGCAACGATGCCGAAAGCCGTGAACTTTGCGAAATCTCCTCCATTTCTTGTGCTACGTTTGTCGCCCTCCTGTCGACCCTCGCGGTCAAATCTCTCACGAGATTTGCTACGTGCACCGATCCTGCTCTCGGGCGAGGAGCCGTTACTCGGCCGCGCTCACTACACTGGCAATCACCGCCACGTCCACAATGTCACTCGCTTTGCAGCCGCGTGACAGGTCCATACATGGTTTGGCCAATCCCTGAATCAGCGGTCCCAGGGCAATCGCGCCGCCCACTCGCTCGGTGATCTTGTAGCCGATGTTGCCGGCATCGAGGTCCGGAAAGATAAACACATTGGCGCATCCGGCCACCTCGGAACCAGCCGCCTTGCGACGCGCTACGCTCTCGTCAAATGCAGCGTCGAACTGCAATTCGCCGTCGATCAGCAAATCCGGCTCCAGTTCCCGCGCCAACGCCAAAGCGCGTGTCACCTTGTCGACTCGCGGATGCTGCGCACTGCCTCGGGTGGAAAAAGACAACATCGCGACACGTGGTGTTTCACCGGTCAAACAGTGGTGGCTCTCGGCGGACGTCACGGCAATTTCCGCCAGTTCTTCCGCCGACGGATCCGGAACGACTCCGCAATCGGCATAAGTCATGGCACGTTGTGGCAATTGCATCAGAAAATAGCTGGACACCAGGCGGCGTCCCGGCATGGCGCCCACCCCGTAGATTCCCGCCCGAATCACGCTGGCAGTCGTGGCCACACTGCCCGCCACACTGGCGTCGGCAAAATCCGTTTTGACCAGCAGTGCCGCAAACAACAACGGATCATTCAGGCTTTCCAGCGCCCGTGCGCGTTCCATGCCCTTGTGTTTGCGGTTCTCGATCAGCTGTTCAATGCATTGCTCACGCAAATCGTCGTCCGCACTGTGCACGACCTGAACATCGTCGGCCAGCGCCGATTCGTCGGGCGGGTTCAGTACCAGCGCCTCACCGAGTTTCGCCGACTGGAATTCGTTAGCGGCCTCGATGACACGCGGGTCGGCCGATTCGGGAAAGATGATGCGGCGGCGGTTCCGGCTGGCTCGCTGCCGCAATTGTTCCAGCACATTCACGCAACCATCATCCCGGTAATTCAAAGTCATCGGGGACTTCGATTTCCATGAACAGCATCCCCAGTCCGTGGGTTTTCCCCTGGGCATCGGTCTTCAGGCTTTCGCTGCCGCCGCCGCCCAGCGAATCATTCAGAATAAAATTCAGCGCCAGCAGGTTTGGAGCTTCGTACCGGTCCACATCTCCCAGGCAGATTTCGCGAAAATGCTGCTTGACGCGTTCCGGAGTGAGTTGCTGTTTGATGATTTCGTAGCCTGCGGCATTGTACGCAACGACGCCGACATTGCTGCCATCGCCCTTGTCGCCCGATCGAGCGTACGCGATTTTGGAAAGCGGGATTTTCATACGCATTACACCTCTTCAACCGATACGCTGCATTTGACCTTGTCCTTGGAAATCAGGGCCGGCCAGTAGCTAATGATGTCCGTCGCCTTGGGGCGTCCACCAGCAAATCCGGTTACGCCGGGTGGGCCGCTGGTCACCAGCGGCACAATTTCCATGCCCAGCCGATTCAGTTTTTGCTTGTCCTGCCCCTTGGCCCCAATCCGCAGGATGACTTCCGCCGGGTTGCCGGGAGCCGCAGCAATTCCGGCGTGGCACACGTTGGTACCCACGATTTCTACAAATCGCTCCTCCGGGGCAAATTCGACACCGTCCATGGCCACCCGGTCAAAGACAATGTCAGCACAGAGCCTGGCTTTTTCAACGGCGTCAGGACCGGCGACCGTTAGCTGGCCAATGATCTTGTATCCGTCCTGAAACGAAATCGAAACCTTGTACGTGTCAGTCGCCAGCGCGCCTTTGATCCCCGCAACGTTTACGCGGTTTTCCGATTCCTGGCTGAGCTGAATCGATGTGAAATCGGCGATGCAATCGGGCGTGATATAGCATCCTGGATCACCCATTTCGTAAACCAGTTGCGACGTCACGGTATCGATGTTGACCAGTCCGCCCGTGTTTTCATGCTTGGTGACCGTAAACGTGCCATCGGGTCGCGCCTCGATCACCGGATACCCGATGCGGGCCATGTCGGGAATGTCTTGCCAGTTCGTGAAGTTGCCGCCGGTGCACTGGGCTCCGCATTCGACGATATGTCCGGCCACCGTGGCGGCAGCCAGCTTGTCCACGTCATTCATGGTCCAGCCGAATTCGTACATCATCGGCGCCACGACGACGGACGGATCCGTGGCCCGGCCTGTGATCACGATATCGGCGCCCTGCTGCAGTGCCTCGACGATCGGCTCGGCGCCGATGTACACGTTGGCACTCATCACCCGGTCGACATAGGGAGCCAGCGCTTCGCCCGTGTCCATGTTCTTGAATTCTTCGCCGGACGCAATCAGCCCCTCGAGGTCGGCCAGGATGTCATCCCCTTCGACGACCCCGATTTTCACACCACTGATGCCAAGTTTGCGAATGGTTTCCGCGACGGCGGCGCGACAGGCCTGTGGATTGACACCCCCGGCATTGGCCACGATCTTGATGTCCTTTTCGCGGCATTTGGGCAGCACCCGCTCGACCATCCGCACGAAATCAGTAGCGTAGCCGGCACCTGGATCGCGGCTTTTCAGCTTCTGCATAATGCTCATGGTGACTTCGGCCAGATAATCCAGCGTCAGATAGTCCAGGGGGCCTTCGTTGACCAGCCGCACCGGACCGAGAATGCTGTCTCCCCAGAATCCCTGGCCGTTGGCGATGAGCACTTTTTCTTTGTTGGGCATGGAATGGTCGAGTCCGGCAGGCACGATTGGAAGTTGAAACCGGGATTTTATCCGAAAACCTGCCAACCTTCGAGGTCTCGCACCGGCGCCAGCGGTAACCCCTGGACGTGACGTGGCAAACGCGCCACATTAGAAGGCTCCCCACCTGGTCCGGAAGACTCCATGTCCGAATTTGTGAAACTAGCGACCACGGCAGGCGTCGCCCGCTTGACGCTGGATCGCCCCGACAAACGTAACGCGTTGCGACGGGAGATTATCGCAGCTCTGCTGGACGGTGTTCGCCAGGTGGCCAGCGATCCGTCGGTGCGTGTCCTCGTGCTGGCGGCGACCGGCAAGGTCTTTTGTGCCGGAATGGACCTCGGTCAAATGCAGGAGCGGGCCGAGTCGGCCGAGGCGGCCGATGAGTATCAACAGGATTCGCAAGTCTACCGTGACTTGCTGGTGTCACTGCACGAACTGGAGATTCCGGTCATCGCGGCGGTGCAGGGGCCGGCACTGGCCGGCGGTGTGGGACTTGTCGTGGCCTGCGACATTGTGATCGCCAGCCAGGATGTCTTTTTCATGCTGCCTGAACCGATGCGCGGGATCACGGCCGCCATGGTGACACCGTTTCTGGTTCACCGGATTGGCGCAGGACCGGCCACTTACATGTTGTTGTCGAACGAGCGTGTTGCCGCCGCCAGATCGTTTGGCCTGTGCCATGATGTAGTGGCCGCCGATCAACTGGAAGCTCGCGTGGATTCGCTGGTTCAATCCATACTGGCCGGTTCACGTGCAGCGTTTGCCATCACGAAATCCCATGTGGCAGACTGTTCACCCGGCGAACTTGTTCCATTGGTCGACCAGTCGATCGCCGTGTCGGCGCGGGCTCGTGAAACGGACGATGCACGCGAAGGGCTGGCGGCCTTTCTGGAAAAACGCAAACCCAACTGGCAAACCAACAGCTAAAGGAATACGCATGAAATCGATCGACCTGAGTGGCAAAACTGCGATCGTGACTGGATCAGGGCAGGGCATTGGCCGCGCGACCGCCGAAGCCCTCCACGATGCAGGGGCCAACATCGTGATTAATTATTTCGAGGATGCCGAAGGCAAGAACCGGGAACTGGCCGAAGGCGTCGTAAGTGACCTGGCCGACAGGGCGATTTCACTGCCGGCCGATGTGCGGCATCCAGACCAACTGGATCACATGGTGGCGAAGACCGTCGGCACTTTTGGTTCACTCGACATTCTCGTCAATAATGCGGGCATCCTCCGCGATCGCAGTTTCAAAAAGATGAGCCAGCAGGAATGGCAGGATGTGATCGATACCAACCTGACCGGTGTGTTCAACAGCTGCAAATCTGCGGTCGAGCATCTGGCGGAAAATGGCGCCATCGTTAATGTCGCTTCCCTGTCGGCCGTCACCGGTTTTTTTGGTCAGGCCAATTACGCTGCGGCCAAGGCGGCGTAATGACATTTACCAAAGTGCTCAGCAAGGAACTGGCACGCAAAAACATCCGCGTCAATGCTGTCGCTCCGGGCGTTGTCGATACGGAAATGGGCCAATCGATTCCGGAAGAGAACCGCAAGGCCATGCTGGCCAACGTGCCGCTGGGCCGGTTCGCCGAGCCTGAGGAAATTGCCGACGTGATCCTGTTTCTGGCCAGCGACTTGTCGTCCTACATCACCGGCCAGACACTGCACGTCAACGGCGGCTGGTGGGCCTGACGCGGGGCAGGCTCACAGCCTCGGCCTGATCACGAACCCTCATCATGCCCGACAAACGCCAACATCGCGGACCGCATCCCCAGGACCAGGTACTGGTCGACACGAGGCACTGGGGCAGCCTGCAGCAGGCCACGGCCGATCTGTCCTGGCTGCTGACTCGCAACTACTCGCTGACGGCTTCGGTCAAATTGGTCGGCGACCGTTACAGCCTGAGGCAACGCCAGCGACTGGCCGTGCAGCGCAGCGCCTGCAGCGATCAATCGCTCCGGCGAAGATCCATGCAGCATGTTTCCTCCGCCGACGTCGTCAGGCAACCCCTCGCCATTGATGGCTTCAATTTGCTGATGACCATCGAAGCCGCACTGGGACATGGCATTATCATTATCGGTCGGGACGGGTGTTACCGGGATATGGCCAGTGTCCATGGTTCGTTTCGCATCGTGCAGGAAACCTTGCCCGCCCTGAGTCTTATCGATACCGCTTTGGAACATCTGCAGCCCTCGAGCGTTTACTGGTTGTTTGATGCGCCGGTTTCCAATAGCGGACGGGTGGCAGCGCGATTGCGGTCCATGGCCGAGGACCGCGGTCGCAACTGGGACGTGGAACTGGTCCACGATCCGGATCAGCTGCTGCGCAAATCGCAGGCCGTCGTCGTATCTGCAGACAGCGTTATTCTTGATGCGTGTGAACGCTGGACCAATCTGGGCACGCGGATTATTGATGAACAGATTGATGAAGTCCGTTTCGTTCCGATGACGGCGAAAGGTCACACGGAATATACGCTCTCGAAGTAAATACTCAGACTGAGCACTTTTTGTGTAGCTGAGCGAGGCCCTTCGCTCAGCAGATGTCGGATTCGCCGTGATTTGATTGCCGAAACGCAGGTAATCTGCAACCATCCTGTCGGACATGTTGCCTGGCGAACGATGGGCCTCGTTCGCCTAATTTCTCGTGCGATCTGCAAATCTGCTCAGTTTGAATATTTAGAGCCTTTTTGATCCCTGCTTCCAATGGCCCTGTTCGGCATCGACGGCTCTGGAGAG
>CAMYKF010000037.1 GCA_947258905.1 uncultured Pirellulaceae bacterium
CAACGATTGGTCGACGGGAATCCGGTGGTATCGCTTCGCTCAACCACCGGCTAATTGCTGTCAAGCCTCCGGCTTGCCGATGTGTAGATACCAATGCCCTTGGGGAGAGGGTGGCGGCGTTGCCGCCGGGTGAGGGCCTGCGATTTGTCATGCAGTCGGTCGTCGTGTTTGCATTGTCACTGCTTCTGGCACCGGCGTCGCTGGTCGCACAAACAACCGCCAACGATGACTCACGCGAAAAGATCATTGCTGACCAGCAAAGACTGGCCGACCAATACGAACTGCTCGAGCAAAAACTGTTTTCGCTATACCAGTATGAACAGGATCAGAACCCGGACCGTTCCGAGTTGCTGCAACGCGCTTACCAGCAGTCGCGTGAGAGACTGACGCTGGAACAAATCAGGACGGCTGTGCAATTGCTGCAGCAAACCCGCTTGCGAGATGCGGAAAACAATCAAGGCCAGGTCACCAAACACCTGGAAGAATTGCTGGCTCTGCTGCAAAGTGAAGATCGTAGCCAGCGTGTGCGGAATGAAATCGACCGACACAAGGAGTACCTGAAGGAGGTCAACCGGATTCTGCGCATCCAGCAAGGCATTCGCGGGCAGGCGGAAAACGGAGACCAGAGCCAGCGACTGCAGAACTCGCAAGAACAGAACGCCGGGCGCACGGGAAATCTCGAGCAGGAAATCAAGACCGGCGACGATCAAGCCGCCGAATCAGGCGAGCCGTCCGAAGACGCGCCCTCCGCTGGCCAAACGCAATCGGGCGAGCAGCCATCCCAGGGTGAATCGGGCGAGGGTCAGCCGCAACCAGGTCAGCCCCAACCAGGTCAGCCAGGCGAGGGCCAGCCATCCGGCGGCGAATCACAACCACCAGGCCAACCGTCGCCCCAGGATACGCCGTCGCCCCAGGATACGCCGCCGCCCAATCCGGTGCGTCAGCGATTGCAGCAGGCTGCCCGGAAGATGCGCGAGGCCCAGGAAAAACTGGAACAGGCCAAACGCGATGATTCGGTCGAAGACATGCGTCAGGCCGAACGGGAACTGGCCAAGGCCAAACAGGAGCTGGAACAAATCCTGCGTCAATTGCGCGAAGAGGAAATTGAACGCACTCTGGCATCACTGGAAGCCCGCTTTCGCCGCATGCTCGAACAGCAAGTCAGGGTTTACGACGATACGACCCGTATCGAAGACGCACGTGGCGGCAGACGCGATGCCGAACTGGACATGGAATGTGCCAAACTGTCCTCCAGCGAAACCGACCTGGTGAAACAGGCGGACCGTGCGCTGTTGTTGCTGGAGGATGACGGGTCGTCGGTGGCGATTGCCGAGGCAGTGCGGCAAATCCAGCAGGATATGCAGCAGGTTTCCGAACGCCTGAGCGCGGCCAAAACCGGCAAGATCACACAGCAACTCGAAGAAGGCATTATCGAGACGCTGGGATTTCTGATCGAAGTCTTCGAACAGGCGCAACAGGATATGGACGACCCGAATCAGTCACAGGAGCAGCAACAACAGGGCCAGCCGGGCGAGGAGGGATTAATCAACCAAATCGCCGAACTCAAATTGATCCGCGGATTGCAAAACCAGATTCTCGGACGGCATACCCGCTACGCACAGTTGCTGGACGACCCTGATGATGTAATCGGTCACACTGAAGATCCGGGAATTCGTCAGGCGCTGGAACGTCTTGGGAAGCGACAGCAAAAGCTGCAACAAATCACGCACGACATTGTCGTTGGCAAAAATCGTTAACCACTGCAATAATTGGGTATGTCGCCGATGCTTTTCAGATTGCCGCAAGCCTGGACCATCGTCACGCTGGTGACGCTGCTGTGCCTGTGCGGGCAATCCGGTTCCACAGCCCAGGAACTGACGCGTCGCGCCTCGTGGCAGTTCCCTGCTCCCGAACAAATCGAGCAGTGGGTCACCGAGTGGGCTGACAGCGCGGCAGTGGACGCCGCTGGCGATCGGGAAACACTGGAAGCGCTGGCGGGGACCGAAGCGCTGTTGCCGGCCAGTCTGCAAGTGCTGGGCAGGATGTTCCCGCAAGCCGCCACGGTGGTCGAGCAGCTGCAGATGCGGCCCGATCCGTCAACCACTTCGTTCGAAATCATTGATCCGGCAATCTTTGCCGATGTGCAATTACCGGAATCGGCGCGGATCCAGTTGCAACTGGCAACCGGCTGCTGGTACGTCCGCCATCAACGATATGACGAAGCGCTGGAATTGCTGAACGAGTTGCCGCTGGACGAGGTGATCGATCCATCAGCCTTGCTGTTTAACATTGCCGTCTGTCATCATCGCCTAATTCAGGTAGATCCCTGTGTGACGACGGTTCACCGCTTGCTGGAAAATGAGGCGCAGCTGCCGCGTCGATACGCGGTTGTCGGCAATCTGATGCTGTCTGACATCGAAAGTCTGGAAGCGGAATCGCTTGACGAGATCGCCAGAATGATGGCTGATATCCAGCGACGCCAGGCTCTGCATCGCAGCGGCACGCGCGTGATCGGACTGGAAGAGGACGTGATTGAAAAACTTGACAAGATGATCGAGAAACTCGAACAGCAAATGCAGCAGCAACAACAGGCCGCCAGCTCTTCGTCGCAGCAGAGTTCCAATCCGATGCAGGACAGCCGGAACGCGGGCGGCCAGGGCCAGGGCAACGTGACCGATCGGCAAATTCCCGAAGGCGGCTCGTGGGGCGCGTTGCCACCCCAAAAACGCGCCGCCGCGTTGGCCGAAATGGCCAAAGACCTGCCACCACACTACCGCGAAGTGATCGAGGAGTACTTCCGTCAATTGGCCAGGGAAGACCAGTAACCCTGTGCAGGATCCCCCAACCCATCCCCGCCGCAAACAGCTCTGATTTATGAACTTCATTTCCTATCTGCTGATCGCGCTGTTGTGGGCTCCGCCGACTGCGGATGACTTGCAATCCATCACGCTTGGCGACGGACAGGAATTTCAGGGCCAGCTTGTGGCGGTAGCCGACGGTATGGTCAGTATGGAAATCAGCGGCGAGCTGCGGGCGTTTCCCCTGGAATCCGTGCGTCGTATCCGCTTCGCCGGCACGATCACCGGGGATACACGGCCGATCGAAACACGGCTGGTTGACGGTTCGCTCATCAGGCTTGAGGCGCTGGCAGTTCGTGACGGAGTGGCCGGCCTTTCCGAGCTTGCGGTCCCGTCCGGAAAGCCAATCACGCACCGTGTGCAAACACGCGACATCGATTACCTCGGTTTGATCCGACATGAGGATCAGGGGCTTGCCAGTCAGTTCGATGCGATTCGGTCGGACGAAAATCGTACAGGCGACCGGCTGGTATTTGCCCGCGAGAGTCAGCTGGACTATGTCGAAGGGGTGATTGGAGACATTACCGACGAATCGATCGGTTTTCATACGGGTGATCGCGAAGTGGAAGCCCAGCGTTCGCGGATCAGCGGCGTCGTGTACTTTCACCCGGCAGGCCGCCAACTCGCCGATCCGGTGGCCCGGGTTTCTAACACATCCGGCAGCCGGTTGAATCTGTATTCGCTGTCACGCGACGGCGACCAGCTGTTGTTGCAGACGGTTTGCGGTGCGGAGTTTCGATATTCGCCAGCCGACATCGTGGAGATCGATTTTTCCTCCATGCGTTTTCAGTACCTCAGCGAGATGGAGCCGACGACGGTCGAGTGGCAACCTCTGATCTTCAACCAGTCGCTAATTGAATACCAGACGATTCTGAATCGTCCGCGTTTTGATCAGTCTTTCCGGAATGAACCGCTGGAACTGCAGATTCCCGGCGAGCAGTTTCAGACTCAGTCACAGCAGTTCGAGCGGGGCATCGCCGTCAAGGGCGGTACGCGACTTGTGTTCGCACTTCATGGCCAGTACCGGTATTTGACCGGATGGTACGGCTTTGCACCTTATGCCGCACCGGATGGACTGGTCGAAATTGTCATCCAGGGAGACGGCCATGACTTGTACCGTGCGGTGTGGAACCATCAAATGAATCCACCGCAAGTCCTGGAAATCCCCGTGGAAGACGTTGGCCGGTTGACCGTGATTGTCCATTATCACGACGGACGAAACATCGGGGACGTGATTCACTTTTGTGATTTGAAAGTCAGCAAATGATCGTCAGGATGTCGATATTGGCTGCTGCGCTGTTGTGCATGGCCGTCCCTGATGGATTCGCCACAGCGCAAACCGACGTAGACGCGGCGCGCGAGGCCGAACAACGACGCGTCGAGGTCGTTGCGAGGGCGGCACGGTCGGCGGTATGCGTCTTTTCGACTGATGGCAAGGGAGGCGGTTCGGGTGTCGTCGTGACGCCCGATGGTTACGCACTGACCAACTATCACGTCGCCAGTCCGTGTGGCACGTGGATGCACTGCTCGATGAACGACGGCCGTCTGTACAAAGCCGTGCTGGTCGGCGTCGATCCGGTTGGCGACGTGGCATTGATCAAGCTTCTGGGACGCGACGATTTTCCGGTAGCGGAACTGGCCGACAGCGACGACGTACGCGTCGGTGACTATTGCTTTGCGGTTGGCAACCCGTTTTTGCTGGCCACCGATTTTCAGCCGACGGTGACGTGGGGCATCGTCTCTGGTGTGCATCGTTATCAGTATCCCTCGGGCACGTTGCTGGAATACACCGACTGTATCCAGACCGATGCGTCCATTAATCCGGGCAATTCCGGTGGGCCGCTGTACAACGGAAGCGGTCAGTTGATAGGCATCAACGGGCGTGGCTCATTTGAAAAGCGGGGGCGTGTCAATGTCGGCGTCGGTTATGCGATCTCCATCAACCAGACCAGGTTGTTCTGGACTCATCTGGCCAGCGGTCGCATCGTGGATCATGCGACTCTGGGTGCGACCGTGACCACCGGACGGGAAGGCCGCGTGATCGTCGAGGAAATACTGACATCGTCCGATGCGTTTCGTCGCGGTCTGCGTTACGGCGATGAAATTATCAGTTTTGGCGGCCGCTCCATTGAAACGGTTAACGAATTCAAGAATGTACTGGGGATTTTCCCCAGTGGCTGGCGCGTGCCGCTGGAATATCGCCGCGACGGCGAAAACACTTTGATCCATGTGCGGCTGGCCGGATTGCACTCCACTGATCAACTGGTCGAATTGATCCAAAACAAACCGGTTCCCGACCAACCGGACCAGCCCGACGGAGAACCCGATAAACCGCGACGACAGCTGCAAGGTTCACTGGACAAAAAACAAATCGATGTGCCGGACGATGTTGCCGAACTGATTGTCGAGCGGTTCGGCTATGCCAATTACTATTTCAATCAGCAGCGTCAGCAGGAAATCTGGTCCGGTTTGCTGGTTCATGGTGATCCTGAATCCCTGGCCGGAAAATGGCAGATCACTGCATTGGCCGAGGATGGTTCGGAAGTGCGATTGGTGCTGGATGCCGCAGCCCAGTCGGGCATGCAATGGGACGACGGGGCCGCGGTGCTGAAGCCCGATATGGATTTGGCTGCCCAGCTGGTTCCGTCAGGATCGGGCGGTGCGCTTGTGGCACTGCACTTGTGGCAACGGCTGCTGACGATGGGTCCCGAGGCTTATGGCGAAGTGTTTTATCTGGGGCAACTGCCGGATTCCCGGGGCCAGCTGCAAAATGTGCTCACCGGACGATTCGATGCGTTGGAAACTCAATTTATGTTCGATCCCGACAGCGGGCAGCTGACGGCGCTGGAGATGTGGTCCGATGCCGGACAAGATCCCTGCGAGTTGTTATTTGGTGACTACCGTGTTGTCGCCGGGGTTGCACTGCCGCACGAGATCACGGTTCGCAGTGGTGATTTTTTTCAGTGGCGATTGCAGATGACGGAATTCGCTTTGAACGAGGGGTCCTGACAAAGGGGTTTTCAGGAACTTCAGTGGTGAGTTGGCGTCCGAGTTGAAAAAGGAGCAACAGGCGAAAGTACAACAAGGTCACCCTCCCTCCGGGAGGGTCGAGCGCAGCGAGGGGAGGGCGAACCGGGACAACTTTCAACGCGATCGATCCCAGACGTGGACCCTCCCCGCATCCCGATGAATCGGGATTGCGACTCCCGGCGCGCCGGGAGAGGGTGACAGAGAATTCAGCCCCTAAACTCCATGAAGAGCTTACAAAAGGAAGAGTTGCTGCGATGAACTGGTGGTTTGTGAATATACTTTGCCTCGCGAGCTTGCTGCTGGTGATGGCCGGTCCTGCGCCGGGCTTTGCACAATCGCCCCGCGAATTGCCGGACGTGATTAACCAGGTTCAACCACGCATGGTCAAGATCTTTGGCGCCGGCGGCTTGCGGCGACTGGAGTCATGGCAGAGCGGTTTCTTCGTCTCCGCCGATGGCCTGCTGGTTACGGTCTGGAGTTATGTGTTGGATAGCGATGAAACCACCGTGGTGCTGGACGATGGCCAGCGGTTGACGGCGCAACTGGTCGGCTATCATCCCCAATACGAACTGGCCCTGTTACGCGTCGATTTGCAGGACCAGCCCCATTTTGATTTGCACGCCGCTGTGAACTACGCCGCCGGATCACGCGTGCTGGCCTTCAGTAACCTGTACGGGGTCGCGACCGGTAATGAAAAATGCAGTGTGCAATCGGGAATCGTCTCCGGTGTCATTCCGCTGGACGCACGACGAGGCGCCCGCCCTACGAATTATTCCGGCCCCGCACTTATCCTCGATGCGATTACCAGTAATCCCGGTGCGGCCGGCGGCGCAGTGACCGATCGGTCTGGCCGCTTGCTCGGACTGATTGGCCGTGAAGCGCGCAGCGCTTCCAGCAATCTGTGGCTGAACTACGCGATTCCTGCCGAGCAGGTGCTGGTCGCCATGGAACTGATCCTGGCGGGCCAGACGTCCGCTGATGGTTCGGGTGAATGAAAAACTCAAAATCGTTGCCGAAGAGGGAGAGACGCAGGACGCATTTCTCGAACGCTGTTTTGTTGCCGCTGACCGTGCGGACGATAAGACCCAGGACCGGGTTCGCAAGCGGTTCGAGGGGCGGATGAAATCGCTCAAGAAGCGGCTCGCC
>CAMYKF010000038.1 GCA_947258905.1 uncultured Pirellulaceae bacterium
CGGAAGGGACAAGTGACTACGCGACGAGTACGGTTATCGGCTGGGACGGCGCTGACTGGAAGGTCGCCGCCGTCGATCCCGCTTTGCGCTATCAACGTCTGGATACCTGAATGAACAAGGCCGCACTGCCACTCGGCAGTGAGTCGTTGTGACGCTAGAATCATTCCTGTCAATCAAAACCTGGAATGATTATGAAACGACTTTTGTTAATCAGCAGCTCACGCACCCACGGCACGGGCTTTCTCGAGCATTGTGCCCAGGCCATCAGCGAACACTTGCGGGGGATCGGCCGCGTGCTGTTTGTTCCCTATGCGCTGGCGAATCGTGACAGTTACGCCCGGCTGGCCAGCAAGGTGCTGGGCGAGTTGGGATTTGAAGTCGACTCGCTGCACGAGGCGAATGATCCAGTCGCGGCGGTTCGCGCCGCCGAGGCCATCTTTATCGGCGGCGGCAACACATTCCGGCTGTTGAAGACACTGTATGAGCATCAGCTGATTGAACCGATTCGTGAGCAGGTGCTTGCCGGTGCGCCTTACATGGGCAGCAGTGCGGGTACCAACATTACGTGTCCGACGATTCGCACGACCAACGACATGCCGATTGTCGAACCACCCGGCTTTGCAGCGCTCAATCTGATTCCGTTTCAGATTAATCCGCATTTTATTGATGCGGATCCTGAATCGAAACATCAAGGCGAGACTCGTGAGACCCGTTTGCAGGAGTATCTTGAGGAAAACACAACGCCGGTGCTGGGTATTCGCGAGGGCTGCTGGCTGAACATCCAGGGCAGCAAAGGCACCCTGAGCGGGGCCAACGGTGGCGTGTTGTTTTGCCGTGACCAGCCGCTGCGTCAAATGCAGACGGGCGATTCGCTGCATGAACTGCTGAATCCGGTACTGGCATAATTGCCTTGCCGTTTTTTTCTTTCCTGTTCCACCATGACATAACAGTGCGAAACTGAATCCCGAACAACTGCGCTGGACCTGCGACCCGTCGTCGCTGGGGTTTGAGACGACCGAAACGGTCGACCCGGCTTCGCGGATTATTGGTCAGGAGACGGCTCAGGATGCATTGCTGTTTGGTTTGCAATGCGTTGCGCCGGGCCAGAACATTTACGTTCGGGGCCAACGCGGGACCGGACGCCTGACAATGGTCAAGTTGATGCTGGAGCAGCTGGAACTAAAGACGACGCAGAAACGCGACATTTGCTATGTGCACAACTTCGAGAATCCTGACCGGCCGCGGCTCGTCACTCTTGCACCCGGCTGTGCCCGGCAGTTCAAACGGCGGATACAGGAACTGGCCAGGTTCATTCAGGACGGGCTGATCAAGGCACTGGATTCCGAGCCATTCGCATCGCAACGAAATGCACTCAAGGAAGCACACAAGGAGAAAATGGCAGCGATTTCGGAGCCGTTGGAAAAGGACCTGGAAAAGAACAACATGGCGCTGGTTCCGATCCAGCAAGGCAACGTGTCGGTGCCCGTCATCTTTCCTCTGGTTGATGGCCAGCCGGTACCGCCAAACAAGTTTCAGGAACTGGTACAGGAAGGCAAAGCCACGGAAAAGCAGCTGGAAAAGTTCAAGGAGTTGTATCCCGAATTTCAGAAAAAGCTGCAGGATGTGGGGCGGCTTATCAACGAAGCCTTTCAGGAAGGTGCCGAAGCCGTCGATAAATTTAACCAGACGGCAGCCCGCGAGCTGCTCACGACCATCTGCGATCCCATCCTGCGGGAATTCGGCGAAGGGCGCGGCGTTGGCAAATTTGTCTCGGAAATCGTCGACGATGCGGTTGAAAACCGGATCATGGTGGATGAGGACGAGCAGTTCGACTTGACCGAACTGTACGGTGTCAATGTGTTGTTGACGCACACCGACAAGACTTCACGGCCGGTGGTGGAGGAGTCGATTCCCAACGTCATGAATCTGCTGGGAACGGTCGAGCAGAAGTTTGGTCCCGGTGGCGTAGCCATGTCGGATTACCGCGGCATTCGTCCGGGCGCATTGTTGCTGGCCGACCAGGGCTACTTGATCGTCAATGTTGACGATTTGATTACCGAGCCCGGTGCCTGGCACTCGCTTATGCGCACGCTACGCACACGTCGCCTGGAAATTGTGCCGCCCGAAACCGGCTGGATGCGTCCCTATGTCGTCGTACAACCGGAGCCGATTGATATCCATGTGCGTGTCATTCTGATCGGCGACGTTTCCACATACTACAAACTTGACTACTTCGATCCCGACTTCAAGGAACAGTTCAAGGTCCTCGCGGACTT
>CAMYKF010000039.1 GCA_947258905.1 uncultured Pirellulaceae bacterium
GAGGTTGCCGCGTACTCCATCCGAATGCGGCCGAATTGCGAATCAGGATTCGGTTACGTGACAGTCGGCGCAAAGAACTGCCAACTCGCAACGACGACGTCAAACCCCAGCGGCCCGCACCGAGGCGTTCCTGCGGGGCCGGCCGATTCATTGGCTCGGCGAGGCTGGCAAAGGTCCGCATAGGGAATACTCCATGCCCGCGCGATCTCAATGACCCCAACCAGCCATTGGTGGTCAGCAACACGTGCTCCGCGCTAATCTCTGCTTGTCCGCAATCGATGTGAACGCGTCTGTCCGGGCGCAAACGCAACACGGGTGATCGCTGAAAGACCTGAACATTGGCAGGCAAATTTTGCAGCAGTCCGCGAACCAAAGCTGCCGGATTCACGAGCGCTGCATCTTTTTGAACTATCGCCTGCAGGTACCCGCTCATGCCGGTCAATGCGGCAACCTGCCGCCCGTCCAGCAATTCGACAGGCGCACCGAGTTGCTCCAGCATGCGCTGCTTGTGGTCCAGTGCACGCAATCCAGACCGACTGCGTGCCGCGATCATGCGACCACTGTTCTGCCAGTCACAGTCAATCCGGTATCGTTCGACCGTTTGTCGAAGTTCGCGAATTCCCGCCAGTCCCAATCGATATCGCTTTTGACTGTGACGTGAATCGCCGCCCTTGGGGAAATGGCCGATGGGAACCACAAATCCGCAGTTGCGACCGGCCGCTCCCTGACCGATCGTCAGGGCATCGATCAGCGCGATCGATTCCCCGGGAAACAGCCGGGCAAGTCGCCGTGCCGCCGCCAGTCCGGTAAAGCCCGCGCCGATCACAGCGAACCGGGCCGAATGCGAGCCGGTCGCCGGGGTTATGGAAGCATGCGGTTTCGACGCAGGTTGATCGACCTGCCATGCGGATGCATTCGTGTCCCGGGGCAGGCAGGTTGCGTGCATCTCGATCGCGCCTTTCTGCCGTCAGGCCGCTTTCATTACTGACTGGCAATCCGCCCGCCCGACTCGCGGCCCGTCCGTTGCAAACTCCGCTTTGCTGTTCGGATCACCGAGCAACCCCAGCATGGCGTCCAAAATGGCACGACTGACCGAGGCAATCGTTTCTTCCGCCGACGCCGTCATGCCGGGCAATTGCCTCGTTCGACCGGTGTACAGCACCCGAGGCCGCGCCCATCTGACCAGGTTTGCCATTTGCTGATTGGAATTGTCAAAGGTAAACAGAAATTGCTGACAACCAGTTTCGAGCAATTCACGCAGCAGTTGCGTCCACAGGCTGAACGACGCACAAATATTATTGCGCGTGCGGCGGCATAGCCACAGCCCGTTAACTTCGGCCACGGAG
The DNA here is from genome assembly GCA_947258905.1 of uncultured Pirellulaceae bacterium. Taxonomy (GTDB): domain Bacteria; phylum Planctomycetota; class Planctomycetia; order Pirellulales; family Pirellulaceae; genus CAJQPP01. Next base: position 1,347 of record CAMYKF010000039.1, read on the forward strand.
TTGCCTTGAGCGAGTTCTCGCGCATCGCGGCAGGGCTTGCCGGGAATCGCCTGCAACGAACGAAAAGGCGGCTGGAGAACCACGATCGCTCCGCCAACCGGGCAGCTTCGACGGTCGATCAGCGAATACAGGACGCCGCGGTTGACATAGCTGACCGGGAAACGGATTCCCAGCGCGTCGTGAGTCTGTTGCAGGCTGTTGGCGTATCGATGCCGCTCAACCGCCACCAGTTTGTGCAATGCCCGGTCTGCCATAAGATTCGCGCAACAAAAATTCCCGAGGCCGTGTTAGTCTCCTGCGTATCAATATTTGTCGACCGGAAATAAGCGCGAGTTCAGGTTTTGCAGGAATGCGCGCTGTTGGGACTGATGGCTGCGCGCAGCAAGGTCGCTAGCAAAGTCGGCTTGCCCAAAGGAAAGACAGATGAAGGCCGGGTCGCGTTTCGTTGTCCCGGCGGGAGCCTCGACCTCCCGGTTTGGCGGCGACGAGTCCCACGCTTGAACCGACTCCAAAGGACTCGTAGCCTCGTCCACCACCCCAAAATTCAATGCTGACAATCCACTAGTCGGTTTCGTCGCGTTTGATCAAACCGGCGCCGGAGTTGTAATACTTGCGGCGGCGTGTCTCGACCTGGGTTTCCGATTCGGCCTGTTGCTGCTGGAGGTCGCGGAGTCCGGCGATCGTGTAGGGACACTTGAGGACTTTCAGGCGAAAGCGGATATAGTCGGCGTGCTCTTCGGGCAGAATGCCCAGCAGATATTTTCCCAGATCCTCCACCGAGGGAACGCTGATCTGGTTGCGTCGCCAGATTTCGCCCAGCGTGTGCATGCCGGCATCGCGGCGACCATTGATATGCGACAGTCGGCGGAGCAAATCCCGGTCACTGGCCAGCGCCGATTCGATTTCGGTGGCGCGACCCGGGTCCAGGGATTCGTCCAGAAAGGCTTCCAGTTCGGCGTCTGTAAATTCTTCGCTCATGCAGTTCCGCTTCAGGCAGGTAAATTTAATGATATCGGCCGGGATTGTTCCCATCAAGTTAACAATTCCTGGCAAAGGCTTGCAAACCGGGCACAAACGCAAAACGATGGATAGATCCTGTTGCACCGAGAAGGAATCAAAATCATGAAACTGCCGCTGACCTGCCGCCATTGCCTGCCGGTTTTTTTGACGGTGGCCTGCCTCGTGCCGTCACTGGCATGGGCGCAAAGTGCCGCCCGGGGCATCGTCTACCACGATGTCAATCAGAATCGGAAACTCGATGATTCCGATGCGCGACTGTCGGGCATTGCCGTTTCCAATGGCCTGGATATCGTGACCACCGACGACGAGGGCCAGTACGAGTTGTCGTTGACCGACGACGATATCATCTTTTTGATCAAGCCGCGTGGCTGGCACACGTTGCTTGACGAAGACAACTTGCCGCAATTCTATTACATCCACAAACCAGCCGGATCGCCTCGCTTGCGTTACGCCGGTGTTGAACCGACCGGCGTGTTGCCGCGGAGCATCGATTTCCCACTGTACCCGCAAGAGGAACCCGACCGCTTCCAGACGATCCTGTTCGGCGACACGCAATCACGCGACGCTCGCGAAGTCGACTATATGAATCGCACCGTGATACCTGAACTGACCGGCAGCGATGCCGCCTTTGGCGTCACGCTGGGCGACATCATGTTCGACGACCTCAGTCTGTTTCCCTACCACAACCGTTCGGTGGCGATGATCGGCGTCCCCTGGTACAACGTGCTGGGCAACCACGACCTGAATATGGATACGTCGGAGCGGCGGTTCTGCAACGAAACGTTTGAGCGCTGGTACGGACCAACGTACTACTCATTTGATTACGGCAACGTGCACTTTGTGGTGCTGGACAACATCGACTGGCACTTGCCCGAGAACGAAATCGAATCGACTTACGAAGGGCGGTTTGGCGAGGAGCAACTGGAGTTTGTCAAAAACGATCTGGCCCGGATTCCTGACAACCAGTTTGTCGTGCTGTTCATGCATATCCCATTGAATGACTGCGATGACGCGGCGCAGTTGTATCGTCTGATCGAATCCCGGCCGCTGTGTTTCTCGGTATCCGCGCACCGGCACCAGCACCAGCACCGGTTTCTCGGCGAAGCCGACGGCTGGCGTGGCAAGCAACCCCATCATCACATTGTCAACGTGACGGTTTGCGGCAGCTGGTGGTCGGGACAAAAGGATGAACTGGGGATTCCGCATTCGATGATGGCTGACGGCGCGCCGCGCGGCTATACCATCCTGACTTTCGACGGCGACGATTATGAACTGGATTTCAAGGCGGCGGGCCTGCCGGCCGATCAACAGATGCGCATCATGCTGCCAGGCGACACCGATGCGGATTCCGCCGGGCAGCCCAAGGTGTACGTCAACGTCTACAACGGATCGCAAAGATCGACGGTGGAGATGAGAATTGCCGGCGTGAGCGACTGGTCCCCGCTGGCCCGGGTGTGGCAAGTCGACCCGGCCTATGCCGCTGCCTTCGCGCGGGAACAGTCTGTCACACCGCCCATTGAACCGGCTCTAATCAAACCCAAGGAGTCAACGCATTTATGGTCGGCGGCGTCGCCCGAACTCGAGCCGGGAACCTGGCTTGTGGAAGTCCGCACGACCGATATGCACGGCCGCTCGTGGCAGGCCCAGCGCGTGCTCCGCGTTCAGGACGATCGTGAATGACCCGGTCATGGAACGATCCCGATTCTGCCTTTGAAAAATTGCTTGTCGAATGTTAGTGGTTTCGTTCGGCACGATCGAATTTCGAATATCCAACAAGGAACTCCGAACCGATGAAGTCGCACTGCGGCGCGGCGCAGCCGCCGTGCTATGCAAACCGGGACCTCGCGGTGCCTGCCAGTCGACCGATGTGCTCTGTCGGCTGGCCAGGGCAAGGCTGCCGGTCCGGCCGTGACAACGGATCAGATCGTGGAAAAGTAGTTGTTGCAGGCGATGTCGACCGTTTCGCGAGTCAGCTGCGGTGGCCGCTCGTGGAAATCGCAAAACTCCTTGACCTGGCACAGCAAATCATCGACGTGGCAGAATCGCATGGAACGATTCTCCTTGCGGTAGTAATTTTCGAGGAGGTAATCGATCAGTTCCTCTTCGTAGTTCAGACCGTGCTGCCGCGCCTGACGGGCAAACAACTGGCGGAACTGAACCTCGGTGGGATCAAACACCTGCACCTTGTAGGGAATCCGCCGCAGGAAGGCCTCGTCGCACAGGTCCGAGGGCCGCAGGTTGGTCGAGAACACGACCAGTTGATCGAATGGCACCTGCAGCTGGCGTCCGGAGGGCATGTTCAGGAAATCGTGGCCGCATTCCAGTGGCACGATCCAGCGGTTCAGCAGCTCAATCGTGCTGATGCGTTGTCGTCCAAAGTCATCGACGACGAGGCAGCCGCAATTGCTTTTCAGATGTACAGGCGATTCGATCACGCCGGTGACCGGGTTCAGATTGGTTTCCAGGTGCTTGAGGCTCAGTTCGCCACCGACCACGACCGTCGGCCGTTTGATTCGCACCCAGCGTTCGTCGACGACTTGCTGTTTCAGGATCCCGCCTTCGCGTGGCAATGGCACTTCCTCATGCACGCTGGGATCGTACAGCCGTACGACTTCTCCGCCCACGGTCAGGGTACGGGGAATCCAGATCGCTTCATCGACGGCGCGGATCAGCCGGCTGGCGATACTGGTTTTTCCGTTACCCGGCGCGCCAAACAGGAACAGGCTCTTGCCAGCCCGAATGGCCTGGCCTACCTGGGAAATGATGGATTGGTTGACGATCAGATCGTTGAGTGCTTCGGCGACCTGGTCAAACCGGGGACACAGATTCTTGAGTGACTGTCGTTTGATGGATTCGACGTAATCGGGAACGCTGACGGGCGCAGCGCCGTAATAGGTACAGTGCTCGATAAAGCGACGTGCCTGCTCCACACCTTTGGGAGTCAGTTCGTACTGGTAGTCGCCGCCCACAGCCGCGCCGCGGTAACCAATCAGCAACTGGTTCTTCAGTGAGTACAGTTGCTCTTCCACCACGCTAAACGGCAGTTTCAGCTGTTCGGCGACTTCGCGACCGTGAAACGTACCGCGAACATACAGGAATTTCAGGATCAGCGAATGCACAAGTGATTCGTTCAGCGACGCCTCTCCGAGGCTCGTCGGCTGATGCGGTACGAAGCGGTCCTGCGGACTGACCGGCGAACTCGAGCCCGCCGGGCCGGTGACGAATTCCGTGTCGAAGTCCTGGTTTTGAAAACTTCCGCCGAACGTGTCGTTGGTGGTCATGGCGTGTCTTTTTCACTCCGTTAAAAGGTTCGTGTGACGAACCTGTGCACTGCATTTGATCCTTCAAGTCGTCGATTCCCTCGCCGCGCCGTGGTGGCCGCCTGGCGGCCATTACGGACTTTCGTCACTTATTTATGGGTATCGGAAGGGACGCGGCGAATGTCGCTGGGCTATTTGTTTGCCGGATTGCGCAGGTCAACGCAAATAAAAGTCTCGATCGTTACAACCGGCAGCCCGCTGCTGTTTCCGTGAGCTACGTTGAATATATCTGCGCGCTGCGATTGAACCCGTTTTGGTCCCATCCCCCGAAGGCCGCAAAAAGCCGGCTTTTTTTGCATGATCCACGTCCGCCAACTGACCAAGACCTATCCTGATCTGCAACACGGCCAGCATGTCGCCGTGGCCGGGATCAGCTTTGATGCCATGCCCGGCCAGATTTACGGATTGTTGGGGCCAAATGGGGCAGGCAAAACAACCGTCTTGCGCATTCTCAGCACCGTCCTGTCACCGACTTCCGGAAGAGTGACCGTTAACGGTTATGACGTCGTGACACAGCCCGAACAGGTCCGCCGGCAAATTGGATTCGTCTCGACCAACACCGGCATTTACGACCGCATGACCGGCTGGGAACTGGTGGAGTTCTTTGGCCAGTTGTACGGAATCCCGCTGGACGTGTTGCACGAACGCATGAACATCCTGTTCGACCGCTTTCAAATGAATGAGCTCCGCGATGTTCCCGGCTCGCGCATGTCGACGGGGATGAAACAAAAAGTATCCATTGCCAGAGCCATGATTCACGATCCGCCCATTTTGATTTTTGACGAAGCCACGTCGGGACTGGATATCCTGGTAGCCCGCGAAGTGCTGTCGACGGTTGAGAAGTTGTCGGATCAGGGCAAGTGCGTACTGTTTTCCTCGCACATCATGTCCGAGGTGAAACGCATTTGCGACCGGCTCGCCATCATGCATCACGGACGGATTCTCGCTCACGGTTCCCTGGAACAATTTCGCGAGAAGTACGGCGACATGGAACTGGAGGAACTCTTCTACGGTTTGTTATCCGACCAAATCAAGGTGGCCAACGTCTAACCAAACGCCGCCAGCGCCCTGCCATGAACTGGAAAAACACCAAATTGATATTCCGCCGCGAACTGAGCGATCAGTGGCGCGACCGGCGTACCATCTTCACGATTGTCGTGATGCCCCTGGTGCTGTATCCGCTGATGGGCATGGCCCTGTTGCAAACGGCCCAATTCATGCGACAGGATCCGGCGCGGGTACTGGTCGTCGGGGCCGAGTCGCTGGCGGAACAGCCGGCGTTGTTTGATGGCCAACATTTCGCACCGCAGCTGACC
>CAMYKF010000040.1 GCA_947258905.1 uncultured Pirellulaceae bacterium
GTTATTTGGCATGTATCCGCAGCATGACACCGCTGTTCATCGCACTGGGTTTGTTGGTTGCAATGGCATCGCAGGCCGTCGCATGGATGCCGCAAACCGACGCCAGGACCTGGAAGGATGCTTCGGGGAAATTCGAAGTAGAAGCCCGTTTCGTACGCGTCGATGGCAATAGCGTGATTCTGCAAAAACCGGACGGGACTCGCATCACGGTCGCCATGGACCGGCTGAGCGCCATCGATCAGGGATTCGTGCAGGGTTTGATGGCTGCCGGCAAGGACGAGAATCCGTTTCGAGAAATGAGTTCTGATCCCGGTGCAGGTGATTCAACGGCTCCGTCCGGGACGGGCAGTAGCGTTCCTGGCCAGCCAGCGGTGATCACGGTTGATTTTCGCAATTGCCCGGAAATTCCTGTCGCCAGCGGCAACTGGGACGTGCAGATTCCGGAACAGCCCGCGTTGCCGTTTGAGCTGAAACAAATCAGTTTTCCTGGCAAAAGCGATTTCTTTGAAGGATACGTCGACACGGCTGTCAATGTCGTGGCCAAACGCGCTGTCATTACACGGCACCTGGAAACGCGAGAGGGCGGAACCAGAAAAATGACCAGCCGACTGACGCTGGTTGATCTGGAAAACGGGCGTGTACTCGGTGATGCCGGTGGCGATGGTCACTGGCATGCGCTGGCCATTCACGACGATGGCCAGCGGATCGTCGTGCAAAACACCGCCGACGATGACGCGACCCGAGGGCAACTGGGAACTGTACGCTTCGCGGGCGACGAACTCGTGCCGATTGACGTGTGGAAACCGTATGAAGTAATGCAGGAAGCGCCCAAGGAAAAGGTAGTTACTTTCGCAAAGTTCATTAACGGCGGCCGGCTGCTGACGCTCAGTCAAAATGGCCGGGTGGTGATCTGGGATTTTGAGAGCAAACTACCGGAGCGGCGTTTCCAATACCATGGCGCTTGCCAGCCGGCATTGAGCCCTGATCGCAGCACGCTGGGCATTTGCGGCGGCGACATCTTCGGCTTTGTCAGCCTCGATGACGACTCGGTGCAGCCTTCGGTCAGGCCGGCGCCGCAAATGAACTACTGGCTTCATTCGGCGTTCAGCCCGTCTTGCAAGCGGTTTGCCGCGGCCACGATGCAGAAGCTGATGGTGTGGGATGTTGAATCGGGAGATGTCTTGTTCGAAGGCCAGATTCCCGGACTGTCTACGGCCGGCAAGTTGTATTTTCCGCATGAAGATTTTGTGATGGTCAACGGTGACAAGCTCGTGGAGTTTTCCACGGGCATCAAGGTCTGGCGTTACCACGGCGCGCCGGCCACTACGATTGGAAACCAGATGGCTTTCGTTCCCATCACGGACCGCGGCGGCAAGATCCTGCCCTTGGCTATTCCGGATACCGAGGCTCTGACGTGGCTGGACCGCGCCCGCAACGAATCCGACCTGTTTGTCCTGAAAAAAGGTGCGCCGGTAGCGATCGACGTCTCCGCCGTTCCGTCCCGATACCGCAGTGGTGTCCAAGACGCTTTGCAACAACAGATTGAAAAGATGGGGTTTGATTACGACCGCAACGCCGACGTGGTCATGAAGGCAAAAATCGAAGGCCCGACGAGCGAAGCGGTCTCGTATCACTTCGCCGGAAATTTCGTGGTGCAGCAATACGTATCGATTCTGGATATTCACTGGAACGACCAATCAATTTGGTCGTCGCGACGCACCAATGTTCCCGGGGCCGTGTCGGGCACTTCTCAGGAAGATATCAAAAGGCAACTGGAGGAAGCGGGCCGTTCACCCAACCTGGATTTCTTTGCGTCGGTCGTTTTGCCCGAGTACCTGCAAAAACCGGGCGATGGAAGTACCGGTGACCCACAGATGCTCGGTGCGACTGCGATTGGACTGGACAGCAAATAGGGGACCGGATGTCTGCGTTCTCGCGATGCTCGCCGTGAGGCCTGACGCCGGTTTGTTCAGTTGACGTCGCAAATCAGGCAAGCGAGGCTTCCATATCGGTGACGACGCAACAATTGCGACCGCGCGATTTGGCTTCGTACAGGCACTTGTCAGCTGCCTCGAACAAGCCCTCAAGGGTTTGCCGGTTTGCCTGGCTGGTCGATGCGACGCCAACGGATACTGTCAGGGGAATGCTGTTGTTTTTGACCTGCAAGGGGCTGTTTTCGACGGCGTCGCGAATTCGCTCCGCCACGACCGGGACATCGGCAGGGTCACACTCAGGCAGGACCACCACGAATTCCTCGCCGCCGAATCGATACAGGTCATCATAATCCCGCAGTGTCCCTGCAATGGTTTTGGCAACGTGAACCAGGGCATTGTCACCGACCTGGTGGCCCCACCGGTCGTTACAGCGCTTGAAATGGTCGATATCAATTACAAGGACAGAAAACGGCTGTTTGTTTCGGGCGCACTTTCCAAGGTCGCGCTTCGCCTGGTCATCGTAAGCTCGACGGTTGTTAATACCTGTGAGCGAATCCCTGGTGACCGAGGTTCGCAGCAATTCGTTTTCCTGCTCGATTTGTTGCTGATTTTGAATCTGGTTGATTGAAATCTCGGTCATGCGCATCCTGGCGGCCAGTTCGATTTCCCGTAATGACGTGACGTTTGTATCCGTCTTGAGTTCCAGCAACTCGGCATATTGTTGCCAGGCGTCGATCAGTTCTGCAAAAAAGCTGTCCAGTGAATGTTCATTCAGGGATGTCAGGTCCAGCAAAATGGTGCGACAGGTGTCCACTTGCCCGCCGGTAGGCGTGTTATGGCAGAGGATCGCGGAAAGTCGCCACGCCAGGTCTATTGAGCGGATTGCCGAATCATTACTTTCATCATTGAACGCGGACAGGCTGGCGACGCACTCGGTCATCGCGGAAGGAAAATTCCATTCATTCAGAATCCGGCTACCCACTGCAAAGCGATCCGTTTTCATGTGTCGAACATCGAATTCGAGTGTGGACTGAATGGATTCAAACCGGCCTTGCTTCAACAATGCAGGTTGCTCGCGATACATCGCGATTTCACCAATATTCATCATCAGGCCAAGAAGAAATCCCTGCTCATCACCATCCAGACAGCAATGCCTTCTGGCCATTCTCAGGCTCACGGCTGTGGCCAGGGACTTGTTCCAGAATGAGGGGTAGTCAAAGTTGCCATCACCCTCGCGAGTTTCAACAAGCGAAAATGACAAAGCCAGCATTCGCACCGAGTGCATTCCGAGCGTCACAATGGCTCGTTCCACCGTGTCAATTTCCCGGGTCGCTCCCAGCAAGGGTGAATTGCAGTAAGCAATGATCTTGGCTGACAGCGCCGGATCGACGTTGATGACGTTGGCAATCTGATCGATCAGTACATCGCGCTCGTTGAACAGGTTAAGAAGCTCGATGGCTACTGATGGCGGGCTTGGTAAATCCTCAACCCGGATCTTGAATACTTGATGAGTCACGGGCAGTGCAACCGTTTTTGGATACAAGGGCTTCCACGTATAAATCGAATAGCGAGGAAGTGACTTGCGGGCAGGGGCAGCAAAATTGCCGCCTTTTGTGCTCGCAGGAATCCAGAACAACGGTTGCATCGATAGTAAAGGCGATACAGTTGCACCGTGAGGCAGGGAGATGGATGCGTCCGCCGCAGACAATTCGCTTCCCGCATGGCCGTCGCTACAACCAGAGCTTGAGCCGACCTTCCAGCATATCGGGCAGCTTGGATCGCACCAGCTTTTCCGCCTGGCGGGGTCCATATCGAGTACTGAAGTGGCCGCAGACGACCAGTTCGTTCTCAAAGCGGTCGGCTCGCTTGACGAAGTCGTCCAGGTGCATGTGCCCGTTGCGGTGAATCAGATCCTGACGATGGTCGGGAGCGGCAAAGGTCATCTCCGTGATCAGGATTTTTGCCTTGTAGAGATCCGGGTTCTGGTCGAGTCCGCGGGGAGCCGTGTCTCCGGTGTATGCCACCAGGGGCAAACGGACTTCATGGGTCACTTCGGTTCCTGACGCCCGCAAATCGCGGATCTCGTCACCTGACAGACCGTGATACTCTTCTTTCAGCTTGAACCGCCGGTCCCACACGATGTAACAAACGCAGGGAATCGTGTGATCGGATTTGCCCACGGTCAAAACCAGTTCCCGCGAGATTTCGATTTCATCGCCCGGCCGCACACCAATAAAGTTGCAGGGCAAACGGCCGCGATCGAGACGGGTAAAACCGTCCAGCATCATGCTGACCGAGTCCACCGCTGTGTCAGGCAGGTAAACGTCCGGCGGATCCATCTTCATCATGCGACGCCGCGCCAGATAAACCGGCAAAGCAGCAATGTGATCCAGATGTGTATGAGTGATCAACCAGTTGGGCGTACCCATGAAATCCCAGGGATGAGCACCGAGATCAAATCCCATTTTCAACTCGGGGATGCGCCAGTAAGTCTGCACGGCAGCGCGCGAGTAGCCTTCGATCGTCAGACCGTCGTGCATATGTCGAATGACCGGCGCGTTATCCAGCATTTCTTGTTCTGGCGGTTCAGGGGCAAGGGCGAAGTTGCGAAGTTTAACGGTTTACATCGCCGTTGGGCAGGGTAATGCCGGGCAGAAGTCAGCGGGAGACTTGCCACGGCCGCACTCCCCACTTAATTTGAACGTGTAACTTCAGTTCGCTGAATCAGGATACTCGGGATGATGAATCGTGTGATCTTCGCGACCGGCCGCTGTGGCCTGATCGCGCTGTTGTTGTGTTGTTGGTCGGTGAGCCAGGTCTGGTGCCAGCCACCCGCCAATCCGGAACGCTTGCCCAATGTCGTGCTGATCGTCGCTGACGATCTGGGATACGGCGAAACGGGTTGCTATGGCCAGCAGTGGATTCAGACTCCCAACATTGACGAGATTGCCGATCGGGGTATCAGGTTCACGCAGTTCTATGCGGGGCAGGCCGTGTGCGCTCCCAGCAGGTGCTCGCTGCTGACCGGATACCATCAGGGCCACGCGTACATTCGCGACAACGGGAATCCGCCCGAGCGTGGCAAGGCCCGGCCGAAACAAATGTATTTTCCGGGCCAGCATCCGATTCCCGACGAGACGGTGACGTTGCCCGAGTTGCTAAAGACGCAGGGCTATGCAACGGCTGCCATTGGCAAGTGGGGGCTGGGGCATTTCGGCAGCAGCGGCGATCCCAACCGTCAGGGAGTTGACCTGTTCTACGGATTCAACTGTCAGGTGCATGCTCACAACCACTATCCCAGGTTCCTGTGGCGTAACGACGAACGGGAAATATTGCCCGGCAATGATCGCACGCTGCATGGTGAGACCTATTCGCAGGACAAGTTCACGGAAGTCGCGTTGCAATTCATTGATGACAACAAGGATCAGCCGTTCTTTCTGTACTTGCCGTTTGCCATTCCGCACCTCAGCATCCAGGTTCCGCCGCAATCGCTGGCCGAGTTTCGTGGCGCGATTCCGGAAGAGGATTACGAACACAAGGGTTATCTGCCGCACCCCGAACCGCGAGCCGGCTATGCCGCCATGATCAGTCACATGGATCGGGATATCGGCACGATTATGCAGAAGCTGCATGAGCACGGTTTGACCGACAACACGCTGGTGATTTTTACTTCCGATAACGGCCCGACGTACAACCGGCTCGGCGGCAGCGATTCAGTGTTCTTCAATTCTGCCGGTCCGTTGCGTGGTCGCAAGGGATCGCTGCTGGAAGGCGGCATCCGCGTGCCGCTGGTGGCGATGTGGCCCGACCGGATTGCATCCGGACAAACGACGGAACACATCAGTGCCTTTTGGGATATTCTGCCCACGATTTGCGAGGCCTGTGATGTCCAGTCGCCTGCGGAAATCGATGGCATCAGTTTCCTGCCAGGTATGACTGGCCGGGAGCAACGAATGCACGAATTTCTGTACTGGGAATTCCCCGGATATGGCGGACAAGAGGCAATTCGGATGGACAAATGGAAAGCGATTCGCGGGGACCTGAACAAGCGGTCCGACGCGCCATTCCGGTTGTTTGACTTGTCCACCGACATTGGCGAGGCAAATAATGTGGCCGCACGTCATCCCGACATTATCGCTCGGGTGCAGGAAATCAGTCGCGCCGAACACGTGCCGTCCAGCTTGTTTCCCTTCCCCGCGCTGGACGATCGATAGCCGGCATACGGTTGCCCGCGTCGAATGCAGGCCTGATCAGGAGAGGACCGATGCCAGGCAAAAATGTCACAAAAACAATTCGTTCGGCCTTGCTTGTCGCAACGCTGAGCCTGGTCGCAGGATGCTGGTTGTGTTGCCAGGCGACGGACGCGTGGCAACCGGTCCGGGAGGGCGACCACCATGGGCTGAAGCAGGGCTGGTTGTTCAGTCATCGCGAAGTGCTGCAGCGATTGTTGGCCTTGCGTGTCGATCGGCATTCCCGTTTGCAGCTGGATCGTGCGGTATGGAAAAAACATGCCCGCAGCGAGGCCGAGCGCGAGCAGGAAATGATCGATTCGTACATGCAGCGTGGCATGGATGAAGAGCAGGCTCGCCAGATGGTAATGCGTCGCCGCATGGGAGCGCAGCGCCAGACGCCCGGTATTCTTTCGCAGTCTGCCTTTGCCGACATAGCCCAACAGGTGATCAAGCAGTCGGGCCGGGTCAGTCAACGGCAGTCCGCGGGCAACACCAGCTATTCGGCCAGTTTTCACAGCGACGAAGTGTGGGGCGTATTCACCTCACGTATGGATACGCACGAAATCGTTTTTATGGATGGCGAGATGCCACGACGCACCCTGACCGTCCACGATGACGGAAAGGGTGGCTTCTTTGTGACGCTGATCAGCCGAGAGCTCATCGTCAGACTCAGCCAGCCGCAAAATATGCCTTTCGGGCAACGACACCCGGGTTCCGGGATTTCGAACGCGAATATCCTGAACAGTTCCAGCGGCTGCTGGACATCCTGGGACACGTCGGTTTTGCTGCTCCGCTGTTGCAAGACAGTCCCGAAGTTGTGGCATTGG
>CAMYKF010000041.1 GCA_947258905.1 uncultured Pirellulaceae bacterium
CGCCCATCGAGTGCATAGCGATGATTCAGATCAATGATCATTCGCAAAGCCTCTTGAGGAGTAGCCGTCCATTGCAACAGCGCCTTGCCCCACGTCATCCGCACATTGTTGTGCAGTTCACCTTGCATGAGCAGCGACTTCTGGGCCGCGTCCCACAGTCGATCGCCGGTTTTGCCGCGAGCCAGTTGTTCCCATGAGTAAGTTCGTTCGCGGCGGTCGTCGGTGTGAGATTTCAGCGTTTGCCGCGCCCACTCCGGAACCGCCGCCCACTGATCGTGATCGTCGCGGTAAAAACAAAAGGCGTAGGCCAGTTCTCGCCAAATTAACAATTCATCGAGGTACTTTTCCGATCCGGCGTTGTCGATGTGGGCCGCTTCCCGGGCAAGGCGAAACGGGGAAACCATGCCGTAATGCAGGTAGGGTGACATGCGACTCACGCCATCGATCAATGCGTTGTTGCGGCCTTTGGCGTAAACGGTGAGTCCCGTCGACTTGAAATTTTCCCAACGCTGGTAGCCGGCCCCTGACCCGCCGCATGTGTCCACCACCGGCCCCACCGCGTGATCGATCTTGCACCGTGAAACCAGTTCGGAGAAATCTTCCCTTTGCAAATCGACTGGTGCAAAAGGAAGCCTGGCGGGATCAAACGGTTGGGGAGTTGCCTGCAGCGTTGGCCATGCTCTGGTCAGACGTTGGGCATACAACCGTTTGGTAGCGTCGCGAAACTTGAAAGCCCGAGAGTAAGCCTTGCCAACCTGTTGCATTGGTGCCACACAAGCCGTATCGACACACACAATCGGCGTCTGAGTGCGTGACGCAAGTGCCTTAAGAAAGCGCTGCGGTGGATCGACGGGCATGTCCTCGGTCACGACCAGAGCGGCTTGATCAGCGAGGCTGACGAGGTGAGGTCGTCGATCGGCAGGTGTCGCCAGGTGAAAGGCATAGCCAATTTGCAGTTCACGACACTGGCGCTGCACGTCGCGGGCTCCCTGCAGTATAAAGGTGTGATGACGGTCGGAGGCGAATTCGTAGTGTTCCGACAAGGCGTGATAGACGAGTAAAGGAAGGGACAGTTCCTCCGCCAGGATTCGCGCAACATCCAGAGCCGGATTCTCGTCGCAACGCACTGCGGTCCGCATCCAGTACACAACGAATTCACCTGCGTGATCTCCGCCGGACAATGTCCGCGTCCGTTCGGCGAGATGGTCGGGTAAATGGTCAAGGAGCTGCAGATCCATGGCTTGCCGAAAATCTGGAATGACAGGACGTCTGCGGAAATAGTTAACCGTAGCCTGTTTTTACGGTCATTCGAGCTTAACCGGAAGCCGTAGGGGTTGTTCACCGAGGTTGCGATGTCGTTGATTGATGACCCGTTGTCAGGAAACCGAAATTTGTCAGATCCGGAAGTGCTAATCGTCGGCGGCGGGCTGGCGGGGCTGTGCTGTGCCCGAAGATTGCACGACGCCGGTCGAACGTTTCTGATTCTCGAAGGCTCGGATGCCGCAGGAGGGCGTGCCCGAACGGACCGGCATGACGGATTTTTGCTGGATCGCGGCTTTCAGGTTCTGTTGACAGCTTACCCGGAAGCGAAACAGTTCCTCGATTACAAGGCACTGCAACCAAAATATTTCGAACCGGGAGCGCTGGTTCGCTATCGCGGGAAGTTTCATCGCTTCGCCGATCCGTGGCGGCGGCCACGTCATTTGCTGGCCACCGCGCTTTCGCCCGTCGCCAGTTTCGGTGACAAACTGCGGATTGCTCGACTGCGAAATCGTGTCGGTCGCGGGAGTCTTGAACAACTCTACCAACGACCGGCCGTTACGACCCTTGAGCGGCTTCAGGAACAGGGATTTTCCTCGCGGATCATTGACCATTTCTTTCGTCCTTTTCTCGGAGGCATTTTTCTGGAGCCAGAGTTGCAGACGTCCAGTCGAATGTTCGAGTTTGTGTTTCGCATGTTCGCCGAGGGCGATGCGGCATTGCCGGCCCAAGGCATGGGGCAAATGGCCGATCAGCTTGTCCGGTCATTGCCGCCGGATTCGGTACGCATCAACGCTCGTGTCGTTCAGGTCGCCCCGGACCGTGTCCGTCTGGACAACGGGGACGAATTGCCGGCCAGCCACGTAGTCGTAGCCTGCGATGGGCCCAATGCAGGTGAGCTGATGGGAAGTGGTTTCCAACGAGGGACGAACGGTGTGACCTGTTTCTACTTTGCGGCGTCGCGTCCGCCCGTCGATGAGCCGATCCTTGTGCTGAATGGCGAGGGCCGTGGGCCGGTCAACAATCTGTGTGTTCCCAGTCAGGTTGCAGCGGCCTATGCACCCGCGGGACGGTCGCTGATCTCGGCGACGGTGCTGGGCGTAGATGCGAATGAGCAACTCGATAAACTGCAGGCGGACGTCTTGCAACAAATGAAAGAATGGTTTGGCAGCGAAGTCGACCAGTGGCGTCACTTGAAGACTTACCGGATTCCCGGCGCCCTTCCCAGTCAGGAACCGCCGGCGCTCTCTCCGGTTGTCAAGCCGGCGGTCGCCGACAACGGACTGTATCTCTGTGGCGATTATCTCGACACCGCATCCATCCAGGGCGCGATGATCTCCGGACGCCGCGCCGCCGAGGGCATCCTCGAAGTTGGAGTGCAGACCGCGGCGTTTCCGAATGGAGCCAAATAATGCCAGGTCACGACCGATTCATGGAGCTGGCAATCGACATGGCAAGCCGAAATCCACACGCTCCGTTTGGAACTGTTCTCGTCGATAGTCGTTCAGATTCCGTTGTAGCGAGCGGAATCAATCGATCAAACGTGAATCCGGTGTTGCATGGCGAAATCGACGCGCTGAACAACTACGCTTCGCTGCCCGAACAAAACTGGGACAGGTTGACGCTGTACACCACGGCCGAGCCGTGTTGTATGTGCCAGGCGGCAATCATCTGGGCCGGGATTGCCGAGGTTGTTTACGGCACATCCATTGAACGATTGACACAATTGGGCTGGAAGCAGTTCTCGATTACTGCGGCGGAAGTCGCCGCCCACGCCAGTTTCGCCAACTGCCGGGTCATCGGTGGCATCATGCAGCAGCAATGCGACCTGCTGTTCGAATCGGTACCACGCGTAACGAAATGACTGGCACTTGCGAGGCAAGGAAGGAAGACTTTGCGGGTAACGCAAGCTGATATCCACGACGGGGCCAAAATTGCTGGCGTTGTGTGAGCCATCCGTCGCGACTGTGTTAGACAGAAATCTTTAGCGTGCCTTATAATGCGATGCCGGTCCCGGAGTTCCCCATGCAGTCCCCGCACGTGCACGCACCCAATTACCCGTCCAGAGTGGTTTGTGCTGCGCGGGTTTCCGGCGTGGTTTGCGCGGTGTGGCTGATCGTGATCATGGCGGGTTGCGATTCGAATGAATTGCTGACGTCGAATCTGGAAGGCTGGGGCGAGGGATCGGGCAACGTGCCAACGGTCAATGTGATCCGTCTGCAAAAAGTCGAAAACGTTTACGAGACGTCGGTGTTCTATGGCAAGCTGAAAGCCAGCCGCCAAAGTCGACTGGGTTTTGCCCGCGGCGGCCGTGTTAAATCGGTGCTGGCCGAAATTGGTGACCGCGTGGGCGACGGAGCGAAACTGGCGGAGCTGGAACAGGAACAAATCGAAAACCAGCAGCAGGAAATCACCGAGGATATCGAGACCGCTCGCCAGAACCTGCAAATTGCCGGATTCCAGGAAGCTCCCGCCCTGGAAGGCCGGATCCAGGCACTGGAAAAGCAGCTGGAACAGATTGAACTGGAACTGGAAAAGGGCCTCGTCAAAGCACCTTTTTCCTGCATCGTCTCGGCGCGGCACATCGATCCAGGCAGTCTGGTCGCCCAGGGCCAGACGGCGCTGGAGGTCGTCGAGGTGGTGTGGGTACTGATCGGAAATCGCGCCGTTGAAGGCCTGGTGCAGGCGCGATCGCCACTGACCGACTCGTCGGGAAGCCGTATTGTTTTGCTGCAACTAACCAGCGACTTGCAGAACATTAACTGGTCGATCGGGGAGACGGTGGAAATCCGCTTTCGCATTGCCACCAGCAAATCGGGTTTCTGGGTTCCCTTCACGGCATTGCAACGTGAAGCCAACGGGTTGTGGTCGGTGCTTGTGGTCGAGTCGGGAGCAGAACCGGTGGTCAATCGCACGATTCTGGAATTGTTACAACTGGAAGACGATCGCGCATTGGTCCGTGGCATGTTGAATGACGGCGATCTGATGATTGCCGATGGGACACACCGGGTCGTGCCCGGCCAGCGCGTGGAGCCGGTCGACATCACGGGGCAGCTTGAATGATGGTCAAGGAGTCCCGGGAGTGATTGCGGAATTTCTCTACAGGAATCCCCGAATTCTGTTGCTGGTGATTTTTGTCATCGTGGTGGCGGGGTTTTCGTCGCTGCTGGTGATGCCGCGACTGGAAGACCCCGTGCTGGGCAAACGGGTGGGGGTGATCAGTACCGCGTTTCCCGGTGCCGATGCGCGGAAGGTCGAATCGCTGGTCACGGTGCCGCTGGAAAACGCGCTGGCAGGAATCGCGGAAATCAAGCAGGTTCGCTCCAACAGTCGCACCGGGATCTCCAATATCATCGTCGAGCTGCGGGACCAGGTGGTCGACGTCCAGCCGGCATGGACTCTGGTGCGCAGCCGCCTGGATGACGCGGATGTCGATTTGCCTGAATCCGCGCTGGCTCCCGAATTCGAAGTTTTTCCACTCAAGGCCTATGCCCTGATCGTGGCGGTCAAATGGAAACCGGATGGCCAGCCGAATCTGATTATTCTGCGACGATTGAGCCGCCAGCTTCACGATTTACTACTGGCCGTGCCCGGGACCGAAGATGTGGATGTGTTTGGTGATCCGGGCGAGGAATACGTGGCCGAAATCGAGCCGGTTCGCCTCGCCTCGCTGGGCCTGTCGACGGCCGCGATTGCCCAACAGGTGGCGGGCAGTGAAGTCACCCAGCCGGCCGGACGTCTACGCAGCGACGAAAGCCAATTGCTGCTGGATCTGGCCGCCAACCCGTTGCCGTTGAAACGCATTGCCGAGACGCAAATCAGGTACGGACCGGCGGGCGAATCCGTCGAATTGTCGCGTGTTGCCGCCATCGAGAAACGATTAGCCGATCCGGCAACAGACATCGCGATTGTGGACGGCCAGTCGGCGATCGTGCTGGGCGCCTTCGTCGATGACAGTTTGCGTGTTGATCAATGGGCGAGCCAGGTGGACAACGCGTTGATGTCGTTTGCGGATGAATTTGCCGACGAAGTTTCGGTTGACGTGTTGTTCTCGCAGCGCCAGCATATCGAGCAAAGGATGGGCACGCTGTTGTGGAATCTCGCCCTCGGCACGGCGGCCGTGGTGTTGATCGTGCTGGTCCTGATGGGCTGGCGCAGCATGGTGGTTGTAGGCACGGCCTTGCCATTGTCAGCGCTGATGGTGATCACGGGAATGCGAGTGCTGTCTATTCCCATTCATCAGATGTCCGTCACTGGATTGATTGTGGCGCTCGGCCTGTTGATCGACAACGCGATTGTGATCGTGGAAAACGTACGGTCGAGAATTGTTCATGGCGCGACTCCGGCTAATGCCATTGTGGGTGGAGTGCGACACCTGGCCGTGCCTTTGCTCGGTTCCACGCTGACCACAGCTTTGGCGTTTCTGCCGATCGCCACGCTGCCCGGCCCACCGGGCGAATTCGTGGGTACGATTGCCACGAGTGTGATACTGGCGATCTGCTCTTCGTTCATTCTCGCCATGACGGTCATTCCCGCCTTGTTGAGTCTGTTGCGTGTTGATCCGGGCGGGCGAGGGTTGTTGACGTATGGTTTGACCATTGGTCCGTTGAAACGACTGTACGAAGCTTCGTTGCGATTTGTGTTTCGTTTTCCACCGGTGGGCCTGTTGCTGGGTGCCGCCCTGCCCTTGCTGGGATTTTGGGCGGCCCGTGAATTGCCGGAGCAGTTTTTTCCGCCGTCCGACCGGCCGCAAATCCAGATCGAACTGGAACGTCCCGCTCACGAGTCGCTGACGGGTACTCGCCAGGCCGTGGAGTCCATCCAGAGGGTCGTCGATGCGCAGCCAGGTGTGATTCGGCAACACTGGTTTGTGGGTCGCAGTGCTCCCACGTTCTTTTACAACGTCGTGCCCCGGCGACGTGGCACGCCGTTCTATGCTCAGGCCTTCGTCGATCTGGAGCCGGGAGTACAGGGCACGCAGCTGGTGCGCGAGTTACAACGGGTTGTCGATCGGCAGATGCCCGACAGCCGTGTGGTCGTCCGGCAACTTGAACAGGGGCCGCCATTTGATGCTCCGGTGGAAATTCGTTTGCGTGGACCCGAGCTGGCAACGCTGCAACGTCTGGGCAGTGAACTGAGGCTGATTCTCAGCCAGACCAATCACGTCATTCACACGCGCTCCGATCTGGAAGAGACCATTCCCAAGTTGTCGCTTGACATTAATACTCAGGCGGCTGCCCATGCGGGACTTGCCGAATCGGACATTGCCGCGCAGCTATACACGACGTTGGAAGGCGCTCCGGCCGGCGTGATCTACGAAGCCGGCGAGGAAGTTCCCGTCAGGGTCAAGATGTCAGCGGGTCCCGGATCACGCATGGACCATTTGGCGGCGCTGCATTTGCAGTCCAGGAAACGTGCGCCGCCCGCCGGCCCGCCCAGCGGGGGCCCGCCTGTCGCCGCACCCGTCCCGCAACCGACGCTGGGCAGTCTGTCAACGTTTCAGCTCGATTCCGATGTCGGCGCGATCGTGCGTATTAACGGCACACGGGTCAATGAAGTTATGGCTTACATCGAGGCGGGCGTGTTGCCGTCGGTCGTGATTTCAGAATTCAAGCAGCGATTGGCTGCTGCCGATTTTGCCTTGCCGGGCGGGTACTCGTTGCAGTTTGGCGGCGAGACGGAACAGCGTTCACAGGCAATCAACAGTCTGATCGCCAATGCCTTTGTCGTGTTTGCATTGATGTTGTTGACGCTCGTGGCGTCGTTTCGTTCATTTCGATGTGCCTTCATTATTGCGACCGTGGGAGCCCTGTCTGCCGGATTGGGGCCGCTGGCGCTGGCCGTGTTCGGTTATCCGTTTGGCTTCATGGCGATCGTGGGCACGATGGGGCTGATCGGAGTCGCCATCAATGATTCGATCGTGGTGCTGGCTGCGATTCGCGAAAACGCTGCGGCGCGGCAGGGCAACGTAAAACAGATGACTCAAGTCGTCAGCAGAGCCACGCGACACATCGTTGCCACGACGCTGACCACCATTGCCGGGTTTACACCCCTGATTCTCGGGGGCGGCGGATTTTGGCCGCCGCTGGCCATTACGATCGCCGGGGGCGTCAGCGGAGCGACGATTATGGCCCTGTATTTCACGCCTTCGCTGCATCTGATGCTGTTCAAGAGGCGGCAGCCTACTGGATGAGTGCCAAAGGCTGCTCTCTAATTTCCGGGAAGATAACTTGCCGCCAGCACAAGCCGGCCATTCACCCTTAAATTCGTTCATGCGTCTGATGCGTCGCAGTTTTTGCCGAATGTCAAATCGTTCACTGCGGATTTGCAGGAGCCGGTGATTTGCGATTTCGGTTGATCCGACACGAGAGAAGGTGGTAGAACAGCAAGCGATGCACAGGCAAACTACGGCAACCAGCACCCGGCCCGGGGTTTCCATCACAGGGCAGCCACTCGACGTGGCGGAATTCAGTCAAGTCGCCAGCGGCTTGGGGCACGTGCTGCTGGACGTTGACGAAAGCCTGCGCCAGCGGATGAGTGCCGCAGTGGCGGCCGTGAAAAGTGCCGTCGCCGAAGGCCGACCCATTTACGGCATCACAACCGGATTTGGCGGGATGGCCAATGAAGCCGTATCGCCGGATGCAGCTGCCGCTTCCCAAAACAACCTTCTCTCCTTTCTGGCAACCGGCGCCGGATCCAGACTGGACGATTGTCATGTGCGCGGAGCCATGTTGCTGAGGGCCAACGTGTTGCTGCGTGGCTGTTCGGGCGTGCGCATGGAAATTGTGGAACGGCTGGTCCGTTTTCTCAATGCGCGCGCCACGCCGATCGTCCGCGAGTTGGGCTCCATCGGAGCCAGTGGTGATCTGGTTCCGCTGTCGACGATAGGCCGCGCCATTACCGGAGGTGCCGGGTGCGTGCGTGTGCAGCTGGGCGATCGTGAACTGGATGGTCGTGCGGCACTTGGGGAACTGGGCCTGGAGCCACTGGAGTTGCAACCCAAGGAAGGTCTGGCGATTGTCAACGGAACTTCCTTTTCCTCCGCCATCGCAGCCAATTGCGTTTACGAATCGCAGCGGTTACTGGCGCTGGTCACGGGGACTCAGGCCATGATCCTGCGAGCTATGCAGGCCCAGGACGAACCCTTTGAGGATTTCGTGCACCAGTGCAAGCCGCATCCGGGGCAGGTGTGGACCGCGCAAATGATGTTGAAACTGTTGCGCGAGGGCGCTGCAAAACTGAACGGTCGTCCGGATCACGTGCAGGATCGCTATTCGCTGCGTTGTTTGCCCCAATACATGGGCCCCATTGTCGAGGGCATCGCGCGAATCACCCGTGTCGTGGAAACTGAAATGAACTCGGTTTCCGACAATCCGCTGGTCGATACGACATGGAATCGTTTTTATCAAAGCGGAAATTTTCTGGGTCAGTACATCGGCATGGCCATGGATGACCTGCGTCGCCTGATCGGCCTGATGGCCAAGCATCTTGATGTGCAAATTGCCACGCTGGTGGCGCCGGAATTCAATCGCGGTTTGCCACCTTCATTACGCGGTCACGACGGCCGGTCCTACAACATGGGATTGAAGGGCCTGCAGATTACCGGCAATTCGATCATGCCGATGCTCACGTGGTACGGCAATTCGCTGGTCGAGCACTTTCCGACTCATGCCGAGCAGTTTAATCAGGACGTGAATGGTCTGAGCTGGGGTTCGGCCAACCTCGCGTGGAAATCCGTGGAACTATTCCAGCAATACCTGGCAGTGGCGATGATCTTTGCCGTCCAGGCACTGGACTTGCGCGCCAAGACGTTGTTCGACCGCTGTGACGGACGCAGTTTGCTGGGAACGCTGCTCCAGCCACTTTACGAAGCCATCATGCACGCCATGAATTGCCAACCCCGGGACGAGCAACCGTTCCTGTTCAATGATTCCGACCTGTGGCTGGAAGAAAAACTGGCCGCGTTGTCCCGGCAAATCCGCCAGGGAGACGTTTTCGCGGAAGCGCTTGAACCAATCCTCGAGTCCCTGCACAACAGTCCGTTCAACCCGTAAAAGAAAACGGTTGCACGCGAATCCGACGATCCGACGACACCATGAATATTTGCGAACATCTGACGGTTCCCGCCGGGCTCTTCCCGGACAAGGAGGCCATCGCGTTTGAGGGTCGCAGCGTCACGTTCGCACAACTGGATCGGCTTTCCGGTCTGGCTGCCGCCAGGCTCAGGGTAGCCGGCGTCCGCGAGGGCGATCGCGTGGCCCTCATGTTGCCCAATGTTCCGGCGTTTGTCGTTTGGTACTACGCTGCCTTGCGCATCGGAGGCATCGCGGTCTCGGTCAGCACGCGACTGGCCGGGCCGGAAGTCGCCTTTATGGTTTCCGATTGTTCGGCCCGTGTGTTTGTTGCAGACGCCGCGGTTTTGCAGGGCATCGGCGCGCAGCTGCCGGAATGCGTCCAGCAAACGATTGAGACGAGCGAGTCGGGTGAGCACTGCGATAGTCAGCTGCTCGATGACGGCCAGTCCGCGGAGAGTTGCTGGATCGATCGGCACCCGCAAGATGCGGCGTTGATCCTGTACACGTCCGGAACGACCGGTTTTGCCAAAGGGGCCACGCTGTCGCATATGAATGTGCGATCGAACGTGGGTGCGTTCAATCATCTGTGCCAGATGCAAACCGACGATCGCATCCTGCTGGCCGTGCCGCTGTTTCACTGCTTTGGGCAAAACGCGCTGCTCAATTCGGTGCTGAATGTTGGCGCCACGCTGGTGCTGCAACGCAAATTCGACCTGAACGAAACAATGGAGTTGGTCACAGACCAGCGGGTGACGCAGTTTTATGGCGTACCGGCTATGTACCAGATGATGTACGACCGTTGCCAACCCCGGGACTTGCGGTCGATTCGCTACTTTTTCTCGGCCGCCGCACCGCTGCCTGTCCAGGTCGCCCAACGATGGCAGGAAAAGTTCGGCTTGCCGATTTGTGAAGGCTACGGTTTAACCGAGACGTCACCGTTTGCCAGCTACAACCATCTCCTGAAGTTTGTACCCGGTTCCATTGGCACTCCGATCAATGGCGTGGAAATGAAAATCGTTGACACGGCCAGCGGAACAGATTGTGCGCCGGGCGAACTGGGTGAGATCGCCATTCGCGGGCCCAATGTCATGCTCGGCTACTGGAATCGCCCGGAGGATACGGACAGGGCTGTGCGCGATGGCTGGTTTCACTCCGGTGACATTGGCCGCATGGATGACGACGGCTACTTTTATATAGTGGACCGCGTGAAGGACATGATTTCCGTGGGTGGATTGAAAGTTTACCCGGCCGAAGTCGAGCGAGTCTTGCTGGACCATGAGTCGGTCCGTCAGGTAGCCGTGGTTGGATTTCCGCATGAAGTGTTTGGCGAGCAGGTGGTGGCATTTGTTGTGCCGGTTGAGCACGCCGACGCGGATCTCGTTGACTCGTTGCTGGAACATGCGCAGCAATTGCTGGCGGATTACAAGGTGCCGAGACACGTCGAGTTGATTGGCGAGCTGCCGCGCAACCC
>CAMYKF010000042.1:0-1352 GCA_947258905.1 uncultured Pirellulaceae bacterium
ACAAGAAAAGCCGATTCATCATGTCGCGGTTCGAGGCCAGTCACCCACGTCACAATGCGTTCCATTCGCCGAAAAAAATCGATCGCTTCCAAAGGCCGATTGCACCATCCAGTGGCAATACAGTAATTCGCTGCATAGGGAGCGTTATGATGGCGATCGTGGTCTCGCCGACTCAAAATCAGACCGCACTTCTGTAGCACTCGTACTCCAAGAGGCGCTTTTGACATATGGGCCCATTGGTGGATCTGGTTCGTCAACAAACCGATTGCTCCCAGGGAGGTCATGGAGACGACGACCAGTAATTGCCAGGCTGCATCGAGCGGAATTGCAGCGGCCACCGCCAGAATCGGGATCACGAGGAAAGCGGTGTCGCCGTTGGTGTCGATGAAGCGACGTCGCAGGAAATCGTCCGGGTTAACGTGATGGACTCGAAAAGGGTGAAGCAAGCGACGCCCGATGACAGGCAGCGTCTCGCTTCCCCAGGTATCGGCCGCCCAATGAATCATGCCGGAAAGAAAATCTCCCAACAGTATCCCTCCGATCACCGCCAACGGCAGCCACCAGTAAAAAACTTCCATCGAAATTGCCAATCGTACAACGTTCCAGATCAACAGACTCGTCGCCGCAGCGATCGATAGAACAGAGAAACATTGCCGCAGCCAACTGAACTGGTCATGCGTTGGCAGCGATGTCGCTAATTCGATTTCCGGATTCGATTGCTCATTGAAATCGAACGCATTTTGTTCGGCCGACCCGCGGCACTCGTCTGTTCGCAATGCGTGTCCCCCGGGTAAGGTGCTTTCTTCCATTGGAACTCCGCCTGATGTCAGGCCAATTCGGCCGTTCCATCGTGAATTAGACCGCTAAATACGACCGGCAGGTCCGTTCGATTCAACGATGCATTTTACACGCAAATCATGTTGTGGAAGTTGATGCTGGATAGAAACTGGCTAACATTCTTCAGAGGCAGCACCACTCCGATGCCCGTGAATTTCAACACAGTCGCGGGGATACCAAATGAATGACCCGTTGCGTGTTCTGGCAATCGTCAATCCGGCGGCTAACAAGAAGCGCGCTACACGAACGTGGTCGTCCATCCAGTCACGTTTGCCGGACGATACAACGATTCAATTCTCCAGGAATGCCGAGGACGCGCAACATAAGGCGTTGAAAGGAGCGACAGAGGGCTTTGATGTGGTCGTGGCTGCCGGCGGAGACGGAACCATTCACCATGTCGTCAATGGCCTGATGGCCAGCGGCCGCAAGGATGTTAGTTTGGGGGTTGCCCCGCTCGGCACGGCCAATGACTTCGCCGTCGGTGTTGATCGAACTGGTGAATCGGTCGCAGCATC
>CAMYKF010000042.1:1434-2534 GCA_947258905.1 uncultured Pirellulaceae bacterium
ATCACGATCGATATTGGCATGATCGAAGCGCTTGCCAGGCGACGATTTTTCTGCAATGCCATTGGCATTGGTCTGCCTGCGACAGTGGCAATGCATGTCCGACGCATGGCACGACTCCGCGGTCGTTGGGCCTACTCTGCCGCACTGTTGCGTGCGACCGTCTTCAATTTCCGTTGGCCATCAATCACATGGCAAGTTGATAGCAAGAGCCCGCGGACAGAACCGACTCTTTCACTCACTGCCGCCATTGGACCAAGGCAGGGCTCGTTCATCCTGGCTCCTGACGCCAGGTTCACCGACGGCGAATTCGATGTGCTGCACGTCGGGAAACTCGGCAGAGCAGGATTGGTGAAGTACTTTCCTCGCCTGATTTCAGGTGATATTCCCAAACACGATCCTGTCATCAGTGAAGTCCGTTGCAGCTCATTCAAAATCAACGAATCATCAGAGCCCCTGATCGTTCATTTGGATGGTGAATTATTCGCCACGAGAGCTGATGATTGCCGCTCACTGGCCGTGACGCTGATCCCCAACGGTCTGCCTGTGTTGTTGATGTAGGCGGCCGATCTGGATTTAGCGACTGCCATGCAAGAAACAAAAAAACCGTGGCCAGAATTGACCACGGGGATTAATGCTTCTGACAATGCAAACGACGTCAATAGATTTCGCTGGATTCCTTGAACGAGACTTTTCTGGCCCGGACGGTGTCGGTTCCGATCGTTTCCGGATCTCGCAGATCGATATTGATACGCCCGTGCATTGCTCGATTCTCTTCCAGGCGAATCAGTTTGCATGTGAACAGGAAGCAGTTGTCGCTTTTCGCTGTTAACCAATGCACATTGTTCTTGTAGTCCGAAATGCTGGACCAGGTGCCAACCCCGGCCCGTTTCTGATCCAGCGTTTTGCGCACAACCATTTCCTGTTCATTGTCCTCGATACGATCAAACAGCTTCACGTCGAATTCGCCGGAAACGCACAAGAAAGCAGATGTCATATTGCTGTGACCGTGCGGTGGAATGTGCCGACCCTTTTTGACATACGCCAACTTGCTGATCAAAACCTTGCCGGGCTCGGGGCGACCCGCGGCATCGATCACGCCA
>CAMYKF010000043.1 GCA_947258905.1 uncultured Pirellulaceae bacterium
ATTGCTGAACACTGATTCCTTTCGCTTGCCTTTTTCCAAATTGTAAACGCCGTTATGCGATACGCTATCGTCAGCGATATTCATGGAAACCTGGAAGCACTCACAGCGGTGCTCCATGAAATCGATCGCCTTGGCGTTGAACGTGTCATTTGCCTTGGCGATCTGGTCTGCTACGGCGCCGACTCGCTGGAATGTGTTCGCCGTTCCAGCGCATGGGAAATCGTGATTTCGGGCGATTGGGACGCCGCGATGGTCGACCATGATCCCGCGTCATGGAATTCCACACTTAATCGGCATATCGAATACGTTCGCGGCGAAATTCAACAAGCTGCTGACTCGAAGCTGCTTCTTGAAACCATCAAGTCTTTTCTGCCTTTCCACGTGGAATCGGGTATTCATTTTGTTCATGGCACTCCGGACAACCCTCGTGAATGGATTTTTCCCGAGGACGTCTATGACTCGGCAAAACTGAATCGTATTGCCGGGCAATTCGACGACGTGTGTTTTTGTGGTCATGCGCACATCAATGGAGTATTCCGGCGCTCGGGCAAGTCGGAGTGGAGTTTTACGGAACCGAAACCCGGCGAGGCGTACGGTATTCGGCAAGCCAGCAAAACGATTGTGACCGTTGGCTCTGTGGGACAACCACGTGATGATAACCCCGGCGCGTCGTTTGTGACGCTGAAAGGCGATTGCGTCACCTTTCACCGAATCGAATACGATGTCGAAGCCGCTGCTGACAAGATTCGGGCCAACCCCGACATCGACAACATGTACGGCGACCGATTGATCTATGGCCGGTAACCGGGCGGCGACTATTCGACCGAAGCATTCAATGCCGATTATAATTCTTGAACCACAATGTCGTTCGGCCAATCGCCAATGCGTGGCAGGCCATGCGTGCTGATGTCGAAGTTTGGCTGATAAGCCTTGATGACTCGGGTGACCATGCCGAACTCTCCCTGCCCGGGAGTCCCCCGGAGACCATGCTGGATCGTTCCCGTTAGGGTTCATTTTCGGGACAGGATTCATTGGACCGGCCTCCCGCATAAATTCCGAATGACCTGCAATGACCGACAAGATGGAAAAGAACCCCACGTATTATTTCATCGACGTCGATCTGAAAACCCGACAGCTGATTGGCTGGGGCACCGAGGTGAAGGACAAGGTCGAGGTGAAATTGACACCCGGTTATCACCGAGTGTTCCTTTCCAGAGGGCAATACAACAAGCTGGAAAGACAACTAAGGGAGAGTTGACTTCGCCGACATGCGCGACGCACTACAGAACTGTGAGTTTCCCGGCGCTGTGGTAACAGAAATGAACCACAGAGATCATGGAGGACACGGAACCAGCGACCGTGAGGAAGCGCAGGCATACGTTACATAACACTCGCGGGTAAACGCAATGTCGCAGAGCGACAAAACTGACGAATGCCGTGACGAAAATGGCGATGCAAGCCTGCCGTTTTTTTCTTCGCGGCGAGAGCGACGTCTATGGCTGTGGACCGCCCTGGTCGTCGCGGCGATTTATTCGACGCTCGGCCTGGCAACCACGCTGGCCGGAGTGCTGCGGGACACCGGCCTGCTAAATGCCGCGTTTGTCTTTGCCGGTGTGTTAATCCTGGTGACCATTGTGACGATGGGCCTGAAGACCCGGCCCCGGGGCCTCGAGATCGGTGTAGCGGCTGGCATTGTTGCGGCGTACCTGCTGGTATTTGTGCGAATGGCGATCCCGGAAGAACGCAGCCATCTGATGGAATACGGTGTGGTAGCCATTCTGGTTTACGAGGCATTGACGGAACGAGCCAGCCGGGGAAGGCGCGTTCCCTGGCCCGCCCTGTTGGCCGTCTTGACTACAACGGTGATCGGCACGTTCGACGAAATGATTCAAGCGGTCTTGCCCAACCGCGTTTTTGGCTGGCAAGACATTCTGTTTAACTTGCTGGCGGGCGTTATGGCGGTCGCCGCATGTGTGGCGTTGGGCTGGGCCAGACGCAAGACAAGCGGAAAACATGAAACGACATGAAGTCACGTCCCTTAAGCTTTGAACTCTTTGACGCCCGGTATTTTGATGAACTGGTTGCCTGGTACGAGGACCCGGGGCTTCTGGCAGCGCTGGGACCCGCCGTGGATGCCGATTGGCTCGATCACGTGCTCAACGATGCGACGGGTGTGCAGTACTCCGTCGTGGCCGACGACCAGCTCGTCGCGGTGGTGAGTATTCAATTGCCAAATGACGAACATCCGTTTCTTGTAATTACTGATATGGCCATCAATCCTCGATTGCGCGGACAGGGCATCGGATCATCCGTGATACGACAGCTGGTCGCCCTGTTCGAGGAAGAATCCCTCCGCGACTGGATCGCCTGCGTCGACATCCACATCCTTCGCAGCAGGAGGTCCGGCATTATCTCAAATTCATGCCGGATTTCTTCGTTGCTTCCTTTGACGTGTGCACTTACAAAGAAGGCAATCTTTTTTGTCTAACAGTGCGCTGAATACCCAGGGTGTAATCATGGTTCGTTGTCTAATCCTTGTCGCAGGAATCACGGCATGCACGACGTTTGTGGCCGCCAGCCATAACGGCACGCCGACGCAGGTCGAGGAATTGCAGGAAAAACGCGTTGAACTGCTAACCCAACGGGCGGCTTTCTTCAAGTCGCAAACGGACGCCGGGGAAATCAAGGGCGATTTACTGTATCTGGCGCGGATCGATTTGATCAAGGTGCAGCTGGATTACGCCGACTCCAGCAGCGACAAACAGCGATATCTGAACGAGATGCTGGAAACTTACGACAAATTGATCGAGATGGCCGATATGCAGATCCGTGCCGGAATTGCTGGCGGGACCGCTCAGGCAGACCTGCTATTGCTGAAATCAGAACGGGTACGCTGCGAAATCAGGCTGACCGAGCTGGAATAGCAGAACATTTCATTTGTCGGGATGCCAATCCCATCGGCAATTCACGAGGGCAAAATCATGAAGGCAGGCCAGGACCCCATCGTGGTGAAACAGCACCTCGCCGCTTCGCCAGCGGTTGTCTGGCAAGCGATTACTGACAAACACCAGATGCAACAGTGGTTTTTTGAAACAATCGAGGACTTCCAGCCAGAAGTCGGGTTTGAGACCGAGTTCATTGTGCATTGCGAAGGCACAGACTATCCGCACCAGTGGAAAGTCACGGACGTCAATCCGCAAAAACGCATCGCGTATCGCTGGCGGTACGGCGGCTTGCCTGGCGATTCGATGGTCATCTGGGAATTAACGGAAACACCCGAGGGCACCAGCCTGTTGTTCACGCACGAGGTGCACGAGAGCTTTCCCGAAGATAATCCCTTGTTCAGCCGGGAAAGTGGCGAGGCCGGCTGGAATTATTTCATTCGCGAACGGCTGCCTGAGTATTTGAAACAGCCGGTGCAATAGAGTGCCTAATTGCTGATGGCTCAGGTTCAACTTCTCTGCTGTACCGGGTGAGCGGCGGATTTCCGAAGCGCAGCGCGCGGATTGGCACAGGTCGATCGACCACGCTAAACCCCCTGATGCCTCTGCACTGCGATAGCTGGAGCCCGGCCACAACACGGCCACCGGCAAACTGTTACAATTTCAGTCGTTCCAAAAACTGAGCCGAACGCGCCAGCGTCGGGTCTTTCAGGCGGCGTTTTTCCAGAGAAATCCGAGGCTAACGCCTTCGGCTCAGTTCAATTCGACGGTTTTTTGGAACTACTGAATTTCGAATTTACATGCCTGTGATCGAGAAGGTTTGAGGAGCCAAACATGAACTTTGTAACGCTGTTGAAATTCACCAACCAGGGCCTTTCGGGAATCGGCGAAACGACTCTGCGGGCCCGCAAATTCCAGGAACTGGCTTCGGCGGTCGGGGTTAACGTGCGGGAAATGTTATGGACGCAGGGGCGTTATGATGGAATCGTGGTGATGGATGCGCCCGATGCAGAGACCGCTTCGGCCGCCATGTTGAAACTGGCCTCCGATGGATATGTGGAGACGGAAACGCTCGTCGCTTTCGACACCGAAGCGATGGATCGCATGCTGTCCAAGTCCAGTTGATTTGTGAATTGAGTCAGACAACACTCCTTGAATCGTGGATGGCAGCTCACGTATTGGGCGTACGCGTCAGGCCTGCAGGAATTTTTTGCCCTGACATTTCTTTCTGCATCGAATCCCGAAAAAAGTCCGCCGTTTTTGGTAGTGGCTGTTATCGGCATCGAGTTAGGCGTTAATTCCCTATTATGGGGCGTGTCGCTACACTGCCAGCCGCGAGCTTGTTGTCGTTTTGGCCGATAGCTGTCTAATCCGTACATTGCCGGACGTCGTCGATCTTTACGGTTTAACAACCGTTTAAGACAATCAGGGCTAAATTGAGCAATTGAGCGGATACGCCGGAGACGGGGATCCCGGGCCAAATTCCCGGTCGAGTTCCGGCAACCGGTATGCCAACGGCACTTGAGCCTTGCCTTCCCCCGCTCCCCGGATTTTTTACAGCAAAGGGTTTCCATGGCCGAAGTCATCAAGCCGGAACAATCTGCCCCTGCCGAGAGCGAACCGTACGTCAAGCAAACCGTTGACATCGATCCCATCGAAACGGAAGAGTGGATCGAAT
Source organism: uncultured Pirellulaceae bacterium (assembly GCA_947258905.1). Classification (GTDB taxonomy): domain Bacteria; phylum Planctomycetota; class Planctomycetia; order Pirellulales; family Pirellulaceae; genus CAJQPP01. The sequence goes on from CAMYKF010000043.1 coordinate 4,621, forward strand.
CGCTGGACTACGTCATCAACAGTCGGGGTCCGGAGCGGGCCAAGTATTTGCTGACGGTGCTGGAGGCCCGGGCGCGGGCCGAGGGCGTGGATGTGGAGATGAAGTCCAATACGCCCTACATCAACACGATTCATGTTGATCAACAGCCGCCCTATCCCGGCAACCGCGAGCTGGAGCGTCGCATCAAGAGCATCATTCGCTGGAACGCCATGGCGATGGTCGTGCGACAGAACAAGAAATATGAAGGCATTGGCGGCCACATTTCGACTTACGCGTCCACGGCCACGCTGTTCGAAGTGGCCTTTAATCACGTTCTCAAGGGGCGGGGTGCCAGCGGTTACGAGGGCGACCAGGTTTTCTTCCAGGGCCATGCCTCACCCGGGATTTACGCCCGCGCCTATCTGGAAGGCCGCATTTCGGAAGAACACCTTAACAATTTCCGTCGCGAAGTCGCTTTCAAAAATGGTCTTTCGTCTTACCCGCACCCGTGGCTGATGCCCAATTTCTGGGAATACCCCACGGTTTCCATGGGGCTGTCGGCGATTACGGCCATCTATCAGGCGCGTTTCAACGAGTACATGCACGATCGCGGAATCAAGGACACCAGCCATCAGCACGTATGGGCCTTTCTCGGCGATGGCGAGTGCGACGAACCCGAAACCCTGGGCGCCATCACTCTGGCCGCTCGCGAACAGCTCGACAACCTGACATTCGTCGTCAACTGCAACCTGCAGCGATTGGACGGACCCGTCCGCGGTAACGGCAAGATCATTCAGGAGCTGGAGGCACTGTTCCGCGGCGCCGGCTGGAATGTGATCAAGGTCATCTGGGGCGATGACTGGGATCCGTTGCTGGAAAGGGACGAAAAGGGGTTGCTGGTCAAACGCATGGGCGAAGTCGTCGATGGTCAGTATCAGCGTTACGTGGTTTCTGATGGCGGTTACATCCGCGAACATTTTTTCGGCAAGTATCCCGAAGTGCTGGATATTGTCGGCAACCTGTCGGATGAAAAACTCGTCACGTTGCGGCGTGGCGGGCACGATCCGGAAAAGGTGTACGCGGCCTACAAGGCAGCTCTGGAAACCAAGGGCGTGCCTACGGTGATTCTGGCCAAGACGATCAAGGGATACGGACTGGGTGAAATTGGCGAAGGCCGCAACGTGGCGCACAATGTCAAGAAAGCCGAAGAACGCGAGCTGCTGGAATTCCGCAGTCGCTTTGGCATTCCCATTTCCGATGAAGAAGTCGGCAAGGCTCCGTTTTACAAGCCGTCGGAGGACAGTGCCGAGCTGAAGTACATTCGGGAACGTCGCGAGGCGCTGGGTGGCTGCGTGCCCTCGCGACCCATGGAACATCCGCGGACCGACGTGCCGCAATTCGCGGACTATCGCAAGATGGTCGAGCGCGATTACGGCAAGACGATCTCCACGACGATGGGCTTTGTGCGATTGCTCAGCCGCCTGTGTCGCGACAAGAAAATTGGCAAGCAGATCGTGCCAATCGTGCCCGACGAGTCCCGTACGTTTGGCATGGAAGGCATGTTTCGCGAGATCGGTATCTACTCGCACGTGGGTCAATTGTACGAGCCGGTCGATTCCCAATTGCTCACACCGTACAAGGAAGCCCAGGACGGACAGCTGCTGGAAGAGGGCATTTCCGAAGCTGGCTCGCTGGCCTCGTTCACCGCGGCCGGCACCGCCTACGCCGCTCATGGCGTCAACATGATCCCCTTCTACATTTACTATTCGATGTTTGGGTTCCAGCGTGTGGGTGATTCCATCTGGGCCGCGGCCGACATGGGTGCCAAGGGATTTTTGATCGGTGGCACGGCGGGACGCACCACGCTTAATGGCGAGGGATTGCAGCACCAGGATGGGCACAGTTTGCTGAACGCAATCGCGTTTCCGTTTGTGCGGGCCTACGATCCGGCCTTCCATTACGAAACCGCCGTGATCATCTTCCACGGATTGCAGCGTTTGTACGAGGAAGGTGATACGGCGATCTATTATCTGATGGCTGGAAACCAGAATTACGAAATGCCGGCAATGCCCGAAGGAGTCGAGGAAGCAATTTGCCGCGGCCTGTACAAATTCAGAACGATTGACGCCGGGGGCGAGCATACGGTCCAGTTGTTCGGCAGCGGCGCCATCATGCAATGCGTCTTGCGTGCCCAGGAAATTCTTGCCGAACGCTACAACATCACTTCGCATGCGTGGAGC
>CAMYKF010000044.1 GCA_947258905.1 uncultured Pirellulaceae bacterium
GCGACTGATGAAACGAACTTCAGATCTGGCAATCCGGTAGGTGGGTTCATTCCTGCGGGGTTTCGATGAATGCCGCCGGCACCTTTTCCGTCAGCCAGACGCCGTTATCGGATACGAAGAACAGATGTCCCGCCTGATGCATGACTGCGGCCTGGACGGTCAGGATAACCGGTTCGCCGTGCCGCTGGCCGACCTTCGTGGCCGTTTTCCGATCGGGGGAGAGGTGAACATATTGCCGGTTCTGCCGGATCAGTCCGTTATCCCGGATTGCGTCCAGGAAGCGGGTCGCGGTCCCGTGAAACAACACGTCCGGCGGTACGACCGGTTCCAGACCAAGGTCGATTTCGATCGAGTGACCCTGATTTGCCCTGATCATAAGTCCGTCTTCTGAGATTGCAAAGCGTTGCTTGTCGCTTTCGCGGACAACGCGAAAAATGTCGTCCCTGGTCAGTCTCATCGGGGCTTTTTCGATCAGCTCCTGCAAGGCTCCCCAACCCTTTTCATCAAGATCAAGGCCGATCGCCTCGGGTTTGTGCCGTAGCACAAGGCTGAGAAACTTGCTGATTTTTGTGTCGCTGTGAGTCATCGGGTTTGTCCGGAAATACAGCGGAATTGCTGGCACTTCGATAGTGCTGCTATAGTCTGTGCGAGGGTAACCGCACAATGCATGAAATCTATCATCACGAGGATGATGTCTGCCAAATCCAGGTGCTGCCGGTGGAATGTTGGGATTACTGCGGCCAGGAGATCCGTGCCCTCGACGAACACGACGAGAAGCATCGCGACCCGGGCGGTGCCGGATGGACAAAGATGTACTCCTTCCGTGAGGCAGATCCGGATTTGCCGAACCTGGAGATGACGGCATCGAGATTCAGGGAGCTTTTGAGTCCGCACGCGGAACAGTTCGAAAAAATCACCAATCCGCTCAGCGAGTACGAAGCGGAGATGGGTATCCGGGCCATCGGATTCGGGCCTTCAGGGAGCGCCGGTGTGTTTGCCGATCTTGAGGATGACAAGGTCAAGGCGATCTGGTGTCTATCCTGGTCCGAAAGCGAGCGGGACCTGGGCATCCTAGTGGTTTCCACCTGACAAAAGAGTCCTGAAGGGATTCCTATTCTGCTCAGTGTATGCGAATCTGTCAGCATGCGCACAGGAATTTCCTTTGAAGTCTGTCCCGCCGATCGCCGCCGTTTGGAGGTCATCATTGGGGATCGCAATTCGGCCCACAAGCATGTCTGGAGGGCCGAGATCGTGCTGCTGAGCGGCGATGGCATCGGCACGATGGAGATTATGCACTGCACCGGCAAATCCAAGACCTGCGTCTGGCGCTGGCAGGACGCCGCTTGGCGAGGAAGTGGCTGAACGGGTCGTGACGCTGACGCTGAAGGACCCGCCCTGCGAGGCGACGCACTGGACCGCCGCAATGATGGCCAGGCAAGCCGGCATATCGGAGAGTTCCGTGCGGCGCATCTGGCGCACCCACGGTCTGCAGCCACACCGGGTGCGCCAGTTCAAGCTGTCCAACGATCCCGACTTCGCAACCAAGCTGCGCAATGTTGTCGGCCTCTACGTCGATCCGCCCGCCCATGCCATCGTGCTCAGCGTCGACGAAAAGAGCCAGATCCAGGCGCTGGACCGCACCCAGCCCGGCCTGCCGCTGAAGAGGGGACGTGCCGGGACCATGACCCATGATTACAAGCGAAACGGGACCACGACACTGTTTGCGGCCCTGAACGTTCTCGACGGCACCGTGATCGGCAAGAACATGCAGCGCCACCGGCATCAGGAATTCATCCGGTTCCTAAACGAGATCGAGCAGCGGATCCCGGCCGGCAAGGTGATCGACGCAATCCTCGACAATTATGCAGCCCACAAACATCCGAAGGTGCGCGCATGGCTCCGCCGGCATCCGCGCTGGACGTTCCATTTCGTCCCCACATCCTGCTCCTGGCTCAATGCCGTGGAGGGCTTCTTCGCCAAGCTCGCAAAGCGCCGGCTCAAGCGCGGCGTCTTCCATTCCGTCGTCAATCTCCAGACCGCCATCAACCCGATCCAGATACCATCATCCGGGCCGTAAATCGTGGGCACCAAGCGTTAGATTCTAACCACTAGGCTGATCTCAATCGGCATTGGACGCTGCGGATCGCAATTGGACGTTTGCCCGAAGCGCGATCATCCCATTAACGAATGTGTGCCTGAACAATCGGATGAGATTCCTATCTGCGCCCCTCGTAATGCAAAAAAGAACCGATAGATCAGGCCGAACGTCGATTATGATTAATCAAAGATGAAATCAACATTTATTCACTAAACATATTCGGATTTTACATATCTCTTTTCATTTAAATTTAGTAATAAATAAAAAGGGTAGAGAAAATACATGTGAAATTTGTTTTTATTAAAATTATATTCAATTTCCCTCGTTAGTATGTGAATTAACTTCAGCGCCAATCGGATCGGCGAATTAAGGAATGAAAAATGAAACTTTTTTCATCAAAAGCGCCAATCGGAACCTCGAAGCGGAAGACTCCGCGCATCCCTGCATACAGAGCAGTTGAGATCCAAGATGAAGATGGCAATTTGCTGGAAAAGGGAACGCTGCGCGACTGGACAAAACAGGGTGCATTGATAACCCTGGAGGATACACGTCCGCTACCGAAAACCGTCGTCGTCTGGTTCCCCCAGGATTGCAGAGGGCACAAGGCCGAAATCCGCTGGCAGGAGAAGAGGTCAATCGGTGTAAGATTCGAC
>CAMYKF010000045.1 GCA_947258905.1 uncultured Pirellulaceae bacterium
GCTTGTCCAGCAGTGTCGTGTTTGAATCAGCACTGCTGAACGAGCCAGCGTGGCGACCGTCCGTCGATTTTTGATTGACGCGGCGTTACAACGATTCCAGCAGCCGGTCGATCTCGTCGTCCAGCGAATCGCTCTCGTCCAGCGTGTCGGCCACCTGTCGCCGTATCGTCTGGCGATACTTGTCCCGCAGTCGGTGAATCGCCACCTTGATTGCCGTCTGACTGAGTCCCAGTTGCGAGGCCACTTCGTCGTAGGACGGCGGCGAACTGTCGGCGGTCAGGAAGACTTTCAGCGTATCGAAAAGGCGTAGTTTTCCGGCGCTTTCATATTGTTCGCGCAAGTCCTGCAAGGAGCGATCAAGCAGTTCCAGTGTCCAGCGACGTTCGAAGAGTTTTTCAGCCGTCCAGTCGTCGACCGGTTCGCGTTGATACCGCGTTTCACCATCATCGAATTCCAGTGGCAGGATGCGACGGTCGCCGCCGCGTTTTTTGGCACGCTGCGCCGCATTCCAGTTGGCAGCGTATTTCTTGATGGCGTCCATCAGGAACCAGCGGAAGCGGCCCCTGCCGGGTTCAATCGCCTTGAGATAGTCCTTTTCAATCAGGCTGGCGAAAAAATCCTGTGTCAAATCCTGCGCATCACTGGCCGAGTATCCCTTGCGACGCAGGTAGGCGTAAAGCGGATACCAGTAGTGACGGCATAGCGTTTCCAGCGAGTCCTGCCAGTCGTTGGTTGAGTCCGTCGCCGAACGGGCTGACATGACCACGCTCCAGCGCGTGGTCTGAAATCGCGCGTGGCTGGAGGCGTTCTGGTCCGCAGGTGTGCTGTGATCCGATCCCATAACCCAATTGTCTCTGACCAGGCGGCAATCCACCAGATGAAACGCCGAGGAATCCGGCAATCGCTGGTCAGCGAACCGCTCGCAAAACCTGACGTTTGCCGCCCTGGGGCCCGGGCAGGCAGTTGACCGTGAATCCGGCCGCTCGCAACCGCTTCTGAATTTCCGATTTGACGCAGTAGGTCACCAGTGTCCCCTCGCCGACCAGCAGATTGTACAGTCCGGCCAGAAAATCGGCCGTCCATAACGCCGGAGAAGCCGACGGACTGAAGGCATCGAGATATACGCAATCCAAAGTCTGTTGAGAGAATTGGTCAGAGGCAATCAACGATTCAGCACGCCCGAGGAGCAAACGCAACTGGACGCGCGGATCAAATTTCACCGTTTTCTCTGTTTCGCCATGTGCCTGACCAAGGTGTTCTCGCAAGGTCGTCAGCAGTGACGGATTCTGCAGGAATGCTTCGTAGCCCAACTCGGCGAGCAGCGACGGCGGCACCAGTTCTGTGTCAATTGCTGTGTAATCCAGCGTGACATTGTACGCGAGGGCCTGATCGGCGGTTAGCAGAAAATTCAACCCGGTTCCAAAACCGATTTCCAGAATGCGGGTCGCTTTGCCTTCCCCCATCCGGCGCCGAACGCCACTGTTTTCAAGAAACACGGTTTGCGATTCACTGAGCGCGCCGGATTCGGAATGGAAACACTCGCCAGCCCGATCACAGAACAGCGTGCGGCTTCCGTCACTCGTCAATACGACTTTCACGCCTGCGTCCCGTGAATGGCCAGCTGGCCAGTGGCGACTTGATCATACAGCCAGCGCAATACTTCGCGGACATTGCCCCTGAATCGTACAAACGCTGCCTCGGCATGACGTGTAATTTCAGAATCGGCCGAGAACCCGAGGTGAGTCAGCACATACTGCAAACTGGCCTGGTCGGGTTGGCAATGGATCCATGTGGGCAGGGCACAACGCCGGTGGGCCGTCACTATCAATCCGCCAATGGGCACTTTGCGGGATTGCAGCAGGCGACGACAGTTGGCAAACGACAGTCGTTGCATGCCGTCAACCATCAAAATCGTGCCGTCATTCTTTTGATTGAGCACTTCGTTGATTGTTCGCCGGTGGTTCGAAGGGCAGCGTTGAATGCAAACATATCTCGACGGCGATTGAGGCGGCAGTTGCCGAACGAGCGTATCCAGCAAAGTGGTTTTGCCAGAGCCTTTGCGGCCCACGATGGCCGCGCAATATCTCATCTGCCGCAACCTGCCCAAATGGAAGTCCCAGCTGCCAGATGGAAACCGGAATGGAATCGCATCAGTCCATTCGGTGGCAAACGGATTGTGTCGCGCTGGTACTCCGCCGGAGATGCCGGTCATGGTTTGGTCTCCTTCCCCTCCCCTGCTCCGGTGGCGGGAATATACAACTCGCGACGTGTCGGCGAGATAATCAGCTCATGATGCTCGGCCTCGCACTCCGGAAAGACGATCGCCTCGACCGCCCACACCACTGAGATCAGCTTTCCCGAAATGCTGTTGGGGTACCGCTGTGCCACGAATTGAAACATGGTTTCGCCATCTTGCGACGGCGACTCGATCGTGGTCGCGTCGATGACTTCAAAGTCCCGGGTGCCCTTGCCTCGCGTAAACCAGATCAGCCGGACCTCGAGCGATTCAGACTCCTCGGGCAGGCCCGACCAGTCGAGACGTCCTGAGATGGCTTCGCCAGGCAGATAACACGCCTCGGAGTTGGCCAGCTGTATGCTGAGTTTGCTCATGCGGGTTTGACTCTAAAGTGAAACTTTTCCTCGACGTCCGGCCACCAGCGAATCTCGCCGTGTACCTTGATCATCCAGATAATTTTGTTGTTGGTTGATTCAAAACTGTGAATCATATCGGGGGGAATGAGAATCGAGTGGCTGCCGAAATCCATTTGGTCGCTATCGGTCATCTCGCCAACTTGAATGGTCTGGAATACTTCCACGTCGGTCACGGTGTCGGTCCCGCGAACGTAGGTGGCATGTTCGCTGCCTTCGATAATGATGCTCAACTTGTGAAAGCGGGACGCGTTGCCCGAGCATTCCCAGGCGACATCCAGTGTTTGCCCAGGTGAGACGGCTCCGCTGGACAGGGCAATCTCCACCACGGGATTGGTCAGGGCCAGCAACTGGTGCACGGCTCCGGCAAGTAAAAACAGGCCAATTACCACAAAGGGTAGCAGAAACAGGCCCAGACAAATGCCAATTCCGCCTTCGTCCGCCACCACAAAATAAGCGATCGTTCCAATGATGCCGTTCCAGAAGAGTGCCGCAATTGCCAGACCGGCAAACCGCGCCAAGCGGGTCGATTCCGGTTTCAGACGCTGCGGACCCTCCCATTCCGGAGAAAAGATATCCGGCAATTCGGCAGCATCCTTTTTGGCGTGTGCGACATTGGAAAAGGGTGTAGTCTGCCGTTTGGGTTTGGATTTCCGCGTGCCGTACAGGCCGGCCAAAAAAATCGGTACACCGAACAGCAGGAACAACAGGAATAACGCTCCCCACATACTTGACCAGTGAAAACTCCGGTCAATCACAGCGTGTTCCGGTCGGCCCGGATTGTAATAACACGTCGTTTGAAAGCCGACGGGATGACGATCGACAATCGCCTGGGCGGGCTTGCGTCTGCCGGACGAGTTGTAAAACGAATAGGTGTCGGAGTTCCACGAACGGTTGTTGGCTTCGAATTCAAACGAAATATCTGCCGAATAGGATGAACCGTCGTCATCGCTGTGAACACCAACTTTGCTACTGGTAATGGTGCATTGCGCCGTGGGCCAGTCGCGTGCCCGCAACGAGTTGATCCATGGATTAACGGTAATGAACCAGAAGGCCACGATGCCGACAGCAGTAAACACTACACCCAGACAACCGAGCGTCATCCTTGCCCCGGTGCCCATTGGTGCGTTTTCGGAAATTGGCTTGGCGTTCATGGCGACGTGACCGTCATCCGTTGGTCAATCGTTGTTGCGTCTGTTTCGTGTCGCACAAGGCGCTGGCGAAACTGGCAATCTTACTGGCCGTTGACTTCCAGTCCCAAAATAGAGACGTCATCCCTGAGGCCATTGGTGCGGCACCACCGCTGCACGGAATCCAGCAGCAGCGATACGCTGTCACCCAGCGGCTGGGTCTGGCCCAATTCGATGATCTCCGACAATTGCTGTTTGCCAAACTGCTTCATGTGTTCATCCATCGCCTCGGGCACGCCGTCCGAGTACAGGAACAGGCGATCGCCGGACTGCAGCTGCAGCACGCATTCATCGTACTCTTCGTCCGGCAACCATCCGATAGGAGTTCCATAATGTTCCACTTCGTGCGGCGTCTTGCCCGGGCGGAGATGGTAGACCGGTTCATGACCGGCCGAAACGAAGCGGAATTCCAGCGAATCCAGATCCAGCACGCCGTAAACCATGGTGAAGTACAAATCGTTTTGTTCTTCCATGGGAAAACGCCGATTCAGTTCGCTGGCCACCTCCGCGGGAGGCACGATCCGCGGCTGGTTCGTTTGCGGATCTGCCTGGACAAGCAGTGACGAAGCCGAAACCTGCGGTGTCAACAGTCGTCCGATCGTGACGGATAGCAAAGACGAAGCCACGCCATGGCCGCTGACATCGACCACGAACGCTGCAATGTGTCGTTCATCCAGCGGGAAGAAGTTCAGAAAGTCACCTGCCAGTTCATCGCAGGGGAGGTACTTCCACGCCAAACTCAGGCCCGTTTGATCCGGCTCCGCCGTGGGCAAAAGCGATTGCTGGACTCTGGCAGCCGCGTCCAGGTCCTCGGACATGCGGTTGTTGGCCGATTCCAGTTTTTCATTGAGGCTCTCCAGTTCCTCGTTCCACCGCGTTAACTGATCACGGGCCAGCGTCAATTCCTCATTGGTGCGTAATAGTTCCTGGTTCTTTTCAACGGCGTTTTCAAACGTGGAGACCAGCAGGTTCAGAACCTGTTGCCGACCGGCCTTGACCGTATAGCGACTCCCGCCGAGGGTCACGTCCAGTTGGTGCTCTTCGGAGTTGTCGTCGATGGGCGTTTCCAGAAGGGACGCTACTCGGCCAATCAGGAAATCGGGATCGTACGGCTTGGTGACGTAGTTATCTGCGCCACAATGCAGGCCCTTGATGATGTCCTGGGGGTCGGAGAGGGTCGACAGCAGGATGAAGGGTATCGTGCGCAGCTCGGCGTCCTGTTTGACGGCGTTGCACAGTTCGTAACCGGTCATCCGCGGCATTTCGATGTCGGAAATGACCAGTGTTGGTCGCCGCTGGTGGATCATTTCCAGTCCCACCTGGCCGTCTTCGGCCGTTCGCACTTCGTAACCGGCCTGAATCAATTTGTCCGTCAGAATTTTTGCCTGCACGCGACTGTCTTCGACTACCAGTAGCGATGCTGTTTCGGAATTGGTTTGCACATCCGCGGCGTTCATGAAATCCCCTTTCGGACGCGCCGGCTGCGTTTGACATGTCGCATGATGGCCGGGGCGATTTTTCCCAAAGGCAGTATGCGATCAGCCAAATCCGCTTCGATCACGGCTTTTGGCATTCCGTACACGGTGCAATCCTCGCTGGATTGAGCGAATACAAAACCGCCTGCCTGTTTCAATTCCCGACAGCCGGCCAGGCCATCGCGTCCCATGCCTGTCATGATCACGGCCAGTAAATTGCCTTCAAGGACTGCCGCGGCGGAGCGCAACAGGTAATCAACGGCAGGTCGCACGCCATGCTCTGGCGGATCGTCGGTGACGCAGGTCAGCAAACGCTCACCGTCTTTCAAAAGTTTCATTTGCTGGCCTCCTGGTGCGATCATGATACGCCCCGCCATCGCTTGCATGCCGTCGCCCGCTTCCACAACTTCCGCGGAGCAGAACTCGTCAAGCCTGCGAGCGAGTGTCGTGGTATATCGTGACGGCATGTGCTGGACGACAAACACCGGAACCTGCAGCTCGTCGGAGAGCCTCGGCAGCACGAGCCGCAGCGCTTCGGGACCTCCCGTGGACGTGCCAATGACAATGGCCTGACAAGCGGATTCGGGGATCAGCAGAGACAGTCCGGTGACTGTATCCTGAGCGGACGGCGCCGGTGCGACGGGTCCGCGACTGACAGCTGCGTCGCGAAACGCCAGGATTTTCTCGACCAGTTCCTGTTTCAGGCAGGCACGGTTGGCACCCGGGTCACCGCTGGAGGGTTTGAGTATGAAGTCAAAGGCCCCTTGCATCAGCGCATCGGTTGTGACCTGAGCCCCTTCGCTGGTATGGCTGCTGACCATAATCGCACCGGTGCGCAGCTTGCGCCGCTTAATCTCCGCCAGCACCGCAATGCCGTCCATGTCCGGCATCTGTACATCCAGAGTGAGCAGATCCGGGTCCAGTTGCCCAATCTTTTCCAGTGCCTCCAATCCATTTTTTGCCAGGCCGATGATCTCAACCCCATCAACGTCGCGCAGAACATTTTGGATTGACTGTCGGTACAAGGCCGAGTCATCAACCACGAGCACTTTGACGGGACGGTTGTTCAACGCTGTTATTCCTCGTTAATGCGTTTTGCGGCCAGATATCGGTCGAAGAAACTCATCAATCCGGCTTTGTCGAAAGGCTTGACGATAAAGTCGATCGCTCCGGCGTCAATACATTCGGCCAGCTTTTCCTTCTGGTTTACTGCACTGACCATGACCACGCGAGCCCGTGTGTCGTGCTGCATGATCTGCCGCAGGGCGTCCACACCATCCAGGTTGGGCATGACGATATCCAGCGTCACCAGGTCGGGTTGGTGCTGTTGGTACATTTCGACTGCCTGCACACCATCGGCCGCTTCTCCGGCAACCTCCCAGCCGGATTGACGGGCAATGTCTCCGATACGACGACGCATGATCAAGGCGTCATCCACGATTAGTAAACGGTTGGTTGCCATGTTGTATGGACTCTCTGCTGCAATCACTAGAGTTCAATCGATTCCTGTCCCAC
>CAMYKF010000046.1 GCA_947258905.1 uncultured Pirellulaceae bacterium
AGGCCTTCCATCAAGACATTGCCATTGGCGAGTAGGGCCAGGATCATCCGCTCGATGACATATTCCTGACCGATGATGGCCGCTTGCATGCGCTGGCCGAGCTGCTGAATTTGTTCGCGTACTGACATTGCATCGATTTGCAAAAGGGTTGGATAAGATGTTGCGGGCGAATGTAGCGGTTTGCCGTGCGCTGGTCCAAGTTTTGCCCGATCGGGTCAACCACGGAGGCCCGGAGACACGGAGTTTGCAACATGAATTCCTCTCCGTGCCTCCGTGTCTCTGTGGTTTTCGATCCGGCAACCGAAAAAAGTTGACGCCCCGTCACACAGGACGGGGCGCTCTCTGCAACAAAAATCCGGTTTGCTGACGCTACTTCGATCCAGTCGACTGCATCATTTCCATGACCTGGTCGATGCTGAAACTGGCCGGCTTTTGCCGTGGTGGAAATTCCTGGAACGTTTTCAGGAAATTGGTCACGTACTGCTGCGCCGGCACGAGAAAGAACACGTGATCGAGCAACCAGTCGTAGTAGGTATTGGACGTAAAATAGGCACGTTCGTACGGATCCCGACGCAGGTTGAAAATCAGCGGGAAACGCAGCGGCGTCCACGGTTCGGCCCAGACACGCAATGTTCCCATCGCGCGTTGCTCCATAAAGACTGCTTTCCAGTCGCTGTATCGCAGCGCAGTCAATTCACCGGTATCAGAGAAGTAAAAGATTTCCTTGCGCGGGCTTTCTTCCGTTTCTCCAGTGAGCAGGGGCAGGATGTTATAGCCATCCAGATGTACCTTGTACGACCGTCCAATGGCCTGCACACCGCCGGCCAGCAATTGTTCCTTGATGTCGGGTACACCCGTCACGGCCATAAACGTGGGCAGCCAGTCCATATGGTGCACGATTTCGTTGGATACCGAGCCGGGAGCAATGCGACCCGGCCAGCGAACCATGGCCGGAACTCGCCAGCCGCCTTCCCAGTTTGAATTTTTCTCTCCCTGAAACGGAGTCATGGCGCCGTCGGGCCAGGTGTTCATGTGAGGACCGTTATCGGTGCTGTAGAACACGATGGTGTTATCGGCGATTGCGAGTTCATCCAGCTTCTCGAGGAACATGCCGATGTGCAGATCATGCTCGACCATGCCTGCCTGGTACTCGTCAAGTCCTCCGCCCCACATCTCATTGGCCTTGTCGCGCATCTCCTGACGAACGTGAGTGCGGAAGTGCATGCGGGTACCGTTCCACCAGCAGAAAAACGGCTGGCCCGCTGCATGTTGACGGTCGATGAAATCCAGAGCCGCGGCAACCGTTTCGTCGTCCACCGTTTCCATGCGTTTTTTGGTCAGAGGTCCGGTGTCTTCGATGGCACCGTCGGCAAAGGAACGAATCACGCCTCGCGGGCCAAACCGATCGCGAAACGTCCGGCCATCCGAAGTAATCATGTCTCCGGGATAGTCTTCCAGTTCAGGTTCTTCTTCGGCATTCAAGTGATACAGGTTGCCAAGGAACTCGTCGAACCCGTGATTGGTGGGCAGCATGCTATCCTGGTCCCCCAGATGGTTCTTGCCGAACTGACCGGTCGCATAGCCACGCGACTTGAGCAGACCAGCAATGGTGGGATCTTCCACTTGCATGCCAAGTTCTGCTCCCGGAAGACCGACTTTGGATAAACCCGTGCGATAAACGCTCTGGCCCATAATGAACGATGATCGACCGGCGGTGCAGGATTGTTCGCCGTAGTAATCGGTAAAGATCATGCCTTCTCGGGCAATGCGATCAATATTGGGTGTGCGGTAACCCATCAGTCCCATGGTGTAGGCGCTGATATTGGATTGCCCAACATCGTCACCCCAGATGACGAGGATGTTTGGTCTATCCTGGGCAGTCGCTGTACCGGCCAGCATCATCAGAAGTGTGATTGCCAGACACAAGTTGCTTCTTCTTCTCATAGGGTCTCCTTCAGACGCGTTAACATGCGATAAGCAGGCCAGATTATACAACCTCTGATTTGTGATTGCACGGCGATTGAAAAATGAGCGATTTTGCGATACCACACCTTGCGATACCACACTTCCACCAATTGAGTCACACCCGAATTGGCAGCGTATCTAACACTCGCAGCAATGCAAACTTGCAGGTCATGCCTGATGTGAGCTGTTCGCTGACCGCTATGGTACGAATCGGCGAGCGGGCCGGAATTCAAGTGGTCGGCAAATAGAAACGAGGCACCCGGTTAGCTATCCGCCAAGTCCCTAATGGACTCCGGGGCCAGCGATCCAATGGTCCACTGAAAGGCCTGAAACTGGGCGAACGTCCAGTCGGTGAACTCAACATCCGCGAGTGGCACAACGCGAATGTATCCGGTCTTGGTGCCCGGAGCCGAGGGTGTAAAAACCGCCGCCAACTCGGGTGCATCTTCCGTTGCCGGAAAAGTGGCCGTCATCAGACCGATCGCACGCACCGATTCCGACGGCCAATTGACCAGTACCACTTCGTAGTTCTTGTCACGAGACAATCCGCCGATCAGCTGATCCTCCAGCCGGATTACATCCGCCCAGCTCTTGTATCGCCCAAACACCGGATTGATGACATGCATCACGAACAGACCCAGCAGAGGAGGAGCTGCGATCAACGTCACCACGGTTAGAAACGTAGCGAGGAAGGGGTTTTCCAGCGTCTCATAGAACGGTGAAATGGCTCGGCCGATTCGCCACAGCACCAGAATGATGGCCAACACCACGAATCCGCTGAAATAGGCTCTGCCGAGTTGCCGCCGCCATTGCTTTTCCTGCACCACGTCGGATTCGTTCATGGCAAATTCGGTTTGCTTTTATCAATCGTGCGGACGAAAGGGATTATCGTGTCCCGGAAAGGGATGGATTGTAATTCAGACAGCCGGGACGGTAATCCGGGACGCCCCGCGAAACGGGGCGCTTTTCGTGAATTATAATTGCAAACACGTCCGTCCACTGTTCCTGGCAGAAATACCATGGCAAAACGCAAGACAGCAACCACCTCAACCCGTTCCAGATCCACGAGGTCGGCTCCCGCCAAAACCAGCACCGCCCCGGACGCCCCGCAGGCAGCCGCGGCCCCGGATGATTTGCAGGCCGCTGCCGCGCTGGTTCTGGAACGAGAAGCCGAACGAAAACAACGCGCCAAGGCGCGCGCTCGCCGAAAACGACGGGAGCGGGAGAAAGCACAGCTTGCCGCGGTCCATCGCATGCAACAATCCGTTGAATTGATGAAATGGTGCATCGTCATCATCACGGCCATCATGTTTACGGGAATCGCGATTACGATCGGGACCTTGTGGTCGCTGCAGACCGAAATGGAAAGAGTCCAGGCAGAAGTCGAAGAGGTACGGCCCACGGTGGAAAAGGTGATCAATGAAGTGACCGAAGTAGTGGACGGGGTAGAGCGACTGCGTCTGGCGCTGCAAAACCCCATGCAATCGATCGGCAGTTTGTTCGGCAGCCAGCTGGATGCGAAATTGAATGAGCTGATCGGCGGCCAGCAACAGTCGCAAGACGAGTAGTTCCTCGTAGCCGAGCGAGGCCCTCGCTCGGCGCAGGCTGTTGTCTCATACTGCTGGCGTGCGCAGGGCCTCGCACGCCTGCATCCAAACCCTAAATGCCCAGCATCACGATGCGGTCGCGCAAATGCTCCCAGCGTAACATGGCGGCGCTGCAGGCCCACGATTGTCCGCGGTCCAGTTGCTCCACTTCCTGGTTGTAGCGGGCGGGCAATTGCAGCGAGACCAGCAGCTTTGTGCCCGACAGTGTTCCACTGAGCGTGCGACCATGCAGGTAATCCAGGTCTTCAAATCCTTCTTCGGCCGATTCAATCCGGTCCAGATCGATGGAGACCGTATACAGCTTGTCCGCGTGTTGCTCGATGATCTTGTCGGCCCGTGCGGTATCGGCACCGGCATCATTCAAGTGGCGGACGACCTCGATTAGATCGTGAAAAGGCTGGGTGGCGAAAGCCGGATTGGGATTGTCGTGGTCGTCAGTGCGGGCCGGTGGCGGTAACAGCTGTATGTGTCGTGTTTGCACCCAGTCCGGCCACATGGGCAATCGAATGGCCAGCGTGACGGTCCAGATAATCTTGTTGTCCGGCAAATCCACCGAAAAGGCCCGTGTCATTGGGAAGGTGATTTCCGGATGCAACTCAATCACCTCGCCACGCTTGATGGCGGGAGACTTGATCAGCGTTTTGGTTTGCTCAAACAGTTTGTGAGTGTGAGTCGTGCGATTGGTGCCGCTGCCCGAGACGACTGACTCAGCCCCGCGAATCGATGCGGTGACCGCACTGATTTGTACGTTGCCGAGGGGACCGATTTGCAGCAGCGACGGCATCTGCTCGCCGGCCACAGCCTGTCCCAGTGTTCCCCATTGCACGTCCCCCAGTTTTCGCTCGGCCAAATAAGATCGCAGACTGAACCAGGCAATGATCAGCGGGAAGACCAGTCCCAGGAGAAGCAGCGGTGAAAGCCGCGTGGCCAGAAAAAGCGCCAGCAGGACCAGAATAAACGCGATGCTCAAGCCGATGATTCTTGGCCAATGACGCGAGCCGGGCTGAATAACCGTTTTGGCTGCATCGGGCAGAGGCACGTCGCTGCCGGGTCGCCACAGGAACTCTTCGCGGCATTTGGGATCTCGGGCCCACGGGATGTCGACGCGGGCCAGCACATAATGGTCGATGTTGAGATACTTGCCGCGATAACTCAGCGGCATGGCGGGCGGCACAAATTCAAAGGCATATTCGTATTTGTCACCGGCCTTCCAGTCGCCCTGAAACAGGGTTTGCTGGAAATAGTTGCGACGCGTGGCATTGCCCCGGCCATGGGTACTCCACCAGCAGTTAAGGGTCAGACCCCGGCATTTGACATCCTGATTAACCCGCACCCGCACCCAGCCCTGCACCGTTTCACCCGTCCGGAACTCCCGATCCGGGCGATAGAACTCGATTTGCAAATCACATTTGCTCATGGCCGGCCGGCTTTTTCAGTCAAATAACTCGCGGGTGCCTGGTGGTTCTGCACCGGCAGCGCCTTGCGGGCATTGCGGGCATTGCGGGCATTGCGCGTATTGCTGGAACCGCTCGTACAGATAATGGTTGAGAGCCCGCACATTATTCCCGAATTTGTGCAACAGTCTAACCGCTTGGCCCCGATCAATGTACGGGATGTCGCCAGCGTGGCGTCGGGCGGCCGAAATCTTGCGGTTGATCGTCTGTTGCAGCCACTCAGTTGTGGGTGCCTGATCCAGCTGAATCGTCCGCACCCGAAAGCCACTGGCACGCAGCGATTTCTGAAGGCAGACATGTGTGCCGAGTACCATTCGCCGCGCGCCACGCCACAGTCGGTGCCGCTGTCGCAAGCCCAGTCGCTGGGCTTCATCGATCATCAAATCTTCACAAACCGGAACCACACGCTTTTCGTGTTCCGGCAAGTGCACATAGGTAAACTCCGGATAACGATTTGCCAGGCAAAGCAAATGGGTTGATTTGCCGCTGCCAGCCGGACCCATGAATTGAACCGCCGTATGTTCTTCCCGCAAGTGCTCGACGAGGTAATCGAAATCGCAACGGGGCATGGCGGTGTCGATCAGCTGCTCGCGATCCAGCTCGCCAAACGGATTAAACCGCAAGTTGAGCGTCGCGTAGGGCAGATCGATGCGAAGGTGAATTCGACGCAGGACTGCTTGGCCAGGATGATTTTCTGAATTCATGGCCCTATCCGTGAGTTTGGATAGCGAGGGGTTTGAATGGTTTGCAGCTCACCCTCCCCTTGGGAGGGTCGCCAATCCCGACCTGTCGGGATGGCGGGGAAGGTTCTGACGTTCGACATCCTTTGCTTTTTGCAACGCTCACAGATGAGGTATTTCTTTAGCCCTCCCCTCGTCCCGATAGAATCGGGACTTCGACCCTCCCAGCGGGAGGGTGAGGAGTTTGCGGTCAGCTTTTCATGGAGAAAAGTTGTGTAGCCACTAACTCCATGAAGAGCCCTGCTGCCTGAGACCGGAGTGTTCATCTCGTCGCGTGACCAGTCGTGCCGTCTGTAGGGGACATAACCGGTCCAGTTTATCAGATTTGCACAGCAGTTCGCATGGATTGCCCGCTGCAGAACTGCTCGGGTCAGCCGCTGCCGGCTACAATGAAGCTTCGTGCCTCATTG
Organism: uncultured Pirellulaceae bacterium; assembly: GCA_947258905.1. Classification (GTDB taxonomy): domain Bacteria; phylum Planctomycetota; class Planctomycetia; order Pirellulales; family Pirellulaceae; genus CAJQPP01. The sequence continues at coordinate 6,177 of CAMYKF010000046.1, forward strand.
AGACTTTATCGCATCCATGTCGGTCGAACATCCTGCATCTCCGCTTGTTCCAACTCCGGAGCAAACCACGCTGCGTCAAGCCAGTGCCGATTTGCGCGCCGAAGCCCAGACGCTGGATCGCGTGGAGCCGTTGCTGGACGAGGCCACCGAGCTGGTCAAGCGGGCTATCCGGCAGACACTGGGTTTCAAGTTATTTCCGGTGCAACAGTCCGGGGCCGCCGTGATGTCGCGAGGCGGGATTGCCGAGATGTTTACGGGCGAAGGCAAAACATTGACGGCCACGGTCCCGTTGTACCTGCACGCACTGACCGGCAAGGGCGCACATCTGGCTACGGCCAACGATTACCTCGCCCAGCGTGACGCCGAATGGATGGAACCGGTATACGCGGCACTCGGCATGACCGTCGGTGTCGTCGTGCACGGCATGACCGATGCGGAGCGTCGTGCGGCCTACCGCTGCGACATTACCTACGGGACGTGCCGCGAGTTCGGCTTCGACTTCCTGCGGGACCGGTTGCGCAAACGCCAGCTGGAGGAGAGCCAGACTTTCTTTGGCGACGATGTGGCCGGGTCATCGCGAAACAAGCCGGTACAACGTCGGCCGAATTTCATTTTGGTCGATGAGGCCGACAGTTTGGAGGCGCAGCGGCGCGAGGTCGAGCTGTATAACTGGTGTGCCGCCCATGCCTCGGACATGGAAGACAACGTCGACTACTATTACGATCGGGAAAAACGCAAGGTGGACCTGACCAACGCCGGCATGACCCGCGTGCGTGGCACCGCCAAGCCGGAATCACTGGAGGGGCTCAGCCTGGTCGACTTCTACGACTTCATGGAACGGGCGGTCATGGTCAGCCGCGATTTTCATCTGGACCAGCACTACGTGATTCGCGATGGCAAGATTGTGATTGTTGACGAATCAACGGGGCGGATTGCCGAAGGTCGCCGCTGGAGCAGGGGAATCCATCAGGCCATCGAGGCCAAGGAGAAACAGGAGATCGAGATCCAAACCAGTAACGCAGCGCAGATCACCGTGCAGCAGCTGGTTAACCGCTACCCGATCATCGCCGGCATGACCGGTACGGCAATCGAATGCCGGCGGGAATTCAAACGCGTCTATCAATGCTCAACCAATCGCATTCCGCCCAACCGGCCACGCATCCGCGAGGAGTTGCCACCGAAATTCTTTTTCGAGAAAGACGACAAATGGTCGGCCGTCGTGGAGGAGATTCAGGAAGTGTCCGCCACGGGGCGGCCGGTTTTGATTGGAACCCGCACGATTGAAAATTCCGAACTGCTTTCGGGGCTGCTGGAGCAGGCCGAAATTTCGCACGTGGTCCTGAACGCCCGCCATATCGAGCAGGAAGCGGCGATTGTGGCGCAGGCCGGACAGCTGGGACGGGTGACCGTGGCCACCAACATGGCGGGCCGCGGTACGGACATCAAGCTGGGTGAGGGAGTCGTCGAGATGGGCGGGTTGCATGTAATCTGCGCCGAATTGCACGACTCCTCACGCATCGATCGACAATTGTTTGGTCGTTGTGGCCGGCAAGGCGACCCGGGATCAACTCGTTTGTTTATCTCGGCCGAGGATCCACTGCTGGAACTGGCGTATGGACGTGGCAAGGCGGCACGGATGCGAAAGATTTACCGCTGGCGCAATTCGGACTGGTGGATTGCCGTATTTCGCAAGGCCCAGCGCAAGATCGAACACGAGCATTTCAAGCAGCGGCAGGTCATGATGCACTCGCAAAAAGAGAACTTCAAAGTGCTGCGGGAATCCGGCCGCGATCCCTACCTTGATGTTGCGGATTAGTCGGGTTTTTCCGGCACGCCCGTGCGGCAGATCACCGCCGGGTGTTTGATACAAACGCTGTTGCGGTCTAGAATCGAAGTTACCGCCAGCCGAACAAGATATCCAACCATCAGGTGCTGCTGCTGGCTTGTCCGAGGGTGTCCGGGAATTCAAACACGAGAAAACGCGGAGCGAATGTAGCCGGAGTGGCAACACTTCGGGAGTGCCGTTTTTCTGCTGCCCCGACTATTTGCAAATCCGGCTACGTAATTTCCGGACCAGCCTGAACTTGTTTGCAGTGCGTCCGTCCATCAGGGTCTGACATGATCGAAAAACCGACCTCAGCGGAACAAGCGCAAGTCGAAGCCGTCAAGCAGCGGATTCGCCAGATCCTCGCCGAATTGAAGCAGTTGGCCAAATCGGAAGGCAGCGATCATGAGTTTCTCGGGCAACTGGTTGCGCGCACCCTCGAGTCCACCGGCGCAGCGGGCGCAACCATCTGGCAAGTCGACGAAGACGGGCATGTTTCGGTGGTCCACGAAGCCGGTACGACAGCCAACAAGGTCGACCTGGATGAAGACCAGCTGGATATGCACAGCAAGCTGGTGCGGACCGTCGTGGCCAGCGGGCGTCCGACGCTGATCGAACCACAGGCCCGCGACCAGGGCAGCGGCGAAGTGCTGAACCCGATGGCGTTCCTGCTGTTGCTCAAACCGCTGAACGATCCTGCACTGCATCGACACTACGTCATTGAATTGCTTCAACGTCCCGATATTGCTGCGGCGGCAAGAACCGGATACATGCGTTATCTGGAAGAGATCGGCGAGATCTTTGCCTCGTGGCAAGCACGAAACCAGTTGAGGTTTCAAACGACCAGACAAAGCGAGCAGCAGCGATTGCTGGGCTTTGTGAAAGACATTCATGCGTCACTGGATCCGCGCGAAGTGGCCTATGCAGCCGCCAATGACGGACGGCTGCTGGTCGAATGTGATCGACTGAGCGTGTTGTCGTTCGATGGCCGATCGGCCAAGGTGCTGTCGGTCAGCGGGCAGGATGATTTTGACAACCGTTCCAACGTGGTCCGCCGGCAACAGGATCTGGCCAGCGCCGTGTGCCGCAACCGCCAGCCGTTGTGGCTGACCGGGCAGTCCGAAGGCCTGCCGCGGGTGATCAAACATCTGGTCGACGACTATCTGAATGATTCCCACGCTCGGACCCTCGGCGTAATTCCCCTGATGCAGGGCGATGAAGACCGGGATCGTGATCCGGACGAGCGGGATCCCGAGCCGCCCAAAGTGACCGGGGCGCTGGTGTTCGAGTGGTTTGGCCAGGACGTTTCGGAACAACAGGCCGCCGCTCAGGTCGAAGTCCTGTCGGATCATGTGGCTCGGGCGTTAGCCAACGCGGATACGTACAAATCCATCTTCCTGATGCCATTGTGGCGGACCATCGGCAAATGGCGCTGGCTGATCCAGGCCCGCACGCTGCCCAAAACGATCGCGGTGCTGGCGGCTCTGTTGTTCCTGACGCTGTTCTTTACGCTGTTCCCCTGGCCGCTGAACATGCGTGTCGAGGGAGTGTTGCAACCCGTGGAACAGCAAAACGTGTATGCCAGAATCGACGGCGTCATCGAAACGGTGTTTGTGGAACACAATCAGCCGGTCAACAAGGGCGACAAGCTGCTTGAGCTGCGCAACGATGAACTCGAATACAAATTGACGACTGCCGAGCGGCAACTCAAGGAAATTGGAGAGAAGATTCGCTGGACGATCGCAGAGCTTTCGCTGTCCTCTCAAATGGAAGGACAGGAAGATCAGATAGCGGCCACGCTGGCCGATCTCCGGCAACAACAGATAACGGTCGACGAACAAATCAAGATGCTGGAAAAGATGAAGTCCAAGCTGGAAATCCGCAGCCCGATCGACGGCACGATCGTCAGCTGGGATCCCCAACGGCAACTGACGGAACGGCCGGTCAGTCGCCAGGATGTCGTGCTGGTGATTGCGGCTGTCAATTCAGACTGGCAACTGGAACTGTTCATCCCGGAACGCAAATACGGGCATGTGCTGGGCGGTGGCAAGGATCCCAAGGTGACATTCTTCTCGGCGACCGATCCCAATACCAGTTACCAGGGTCAGATTACCCGGCTGGAAACTCACGCGTCTGACCATCCACCGTATGGCAGTTCGGTTCGGGCATTTGCCAATTTCGAGGATTCGAAGGAACCACTGGGTCTGTATGTGGGCGCAGCGGTTACCGCGAAAATCCACTGTGGCACCAGTTCCATTGGCTACGCGTGGTTCCACGAGTTGTTTGAATTCGTGCAATCGCGCTTGCTGTTCTAGCCCCGTCCGTTCGCGTTCGCCGGATCCAACACTCCTTTTTTCTGTACGCTCTTCATGTCGCTGGCTCTGGAATCCACCAACCGACGCCCGATTCGGCTGAAAATGCGCGGGGATCTGAGCGGGCGTCGACAGATTTACCAGGGCCAGGTCTACTGGGTCGTCAAGGAGCCGGTGGGGCTGAACTATTTCCGCTTTCCCGAAGACAGTTACTTTGTTCTCAACCTGCTGGACGGTGAGTGCAGCCTGGAGGATATCGAACAGGCCTACAACGAGGAGTTCGCGCCCCGCAAACTGACGATCGACAAGCTGCAATCGTTCATTGGCAGTTTGCATCGTGCCGGTCTGTTGCAGTCGGCCTCAACCGGGCAGGGCGAGGAATTGCTGAAGCGTCGCAAGAAGACGCGTCGCCAGAAACTGTTTAGCGCCTTTGGCAACGTGCTGGCGGTTCGCTTTCGCGGCATCGATCCCGAACGCATCCTCGATCGAATGATTCCCTATACGGGCTGGCTGTTTTCCTTTCAGGCCATGTGCGTGGTTCTGTTCGCAGCGTTCCTCGCCTTGATGTCGATCTTTGTGAACTGGGACTTGTTCATGGCACGGCTGCCCTCGTTCAGCCAGTTCTTTGGCGATCCATTGTCGTGGTTGTTTCTGGGTATCGTGCTGGCCTTCACCAAGGTCCTGCATGAATTTGGTCATGGCTTGTCCTGCAAGAAGTTTGGCGGTGAGTGCCATGAGATGGGATTCATGTTGCTGGTGCTGACGCCGTGTCTGTACTGCAACGTTTCCGATTCGTGGACGCTGCCCAACAAATGGCACCGCGCGGCGATTGGCGCGGCGGGAATCTACGTGGAATTGATCCTGGCCACGATTGCCACTTTCGTCTGGTGGAATACCGATCAGGGCCTGGTCAACCAGCTGGCCCTGCAGATGATGACGATCTGTTCAATCAGTACCGTGCTGTTCAACGGAAACCCGCTGTTGCGTTTCGACGGTTACTACATCCTGTCGGACATCATGGAAGTGCCCAACTTGCAGCAGAAGAGCACGCAGGCGCTGACCGGTCTGGTCAAGAAACACATGCTGGGCATCGAGCAGACTCATCACCAGATGATGCCTACCCGCAACCTGACCGGATTCGCACTGTACGCGATTGCCTCGATTTTTTATCGCTGGTTCATCGTGATTGTCATCCTGATGTTTTTGAACAAGGTTTTCGAGCCGTTTGGCTTGCAGGTCGTGGGCCAGGCCATAGCGGTGATGGCCATCGGAACGCTGGTTGGCATTCCCCTTTACAAGTTATTCAAGTTTCTCAAGAACCCCGGCATGAGGTATCAGATCAAGATGCGTCGGACACTGATTTCATTTGGGTTGGTCGTGGCACTGGTGGCTGTTATCGTGTCGATCCCCTTGCCGTTTTATGTGCACTGTGAATTTACAGTGCGCAGCCGGGACAGCGTCAATGTGTATGTGCAATCGCCGGGCGAGATACGGGAAGTCAAGGCGACGCCGATGCAGCCGGTGAAGGAAGGTCAGGAAATTCTGATTCTGGACAATCTCGAGTTGCAGAGCCAATTGATGGCGATCGAAGGCGACTTGCGCGAAAAACAGGCGCAGGTCAAGTTGCTCGAGGCTCGATCGTTGGGCGGGGATGACAGGGTGGCGGTGTCACTGGCCACCATCAGTTCCGAAATCCAGTCGCTGGAAGAACTTGCCGACAAGTTCCGCGAACGCATCAGCCAACTGACTCTCGTGGCTCCCGGCGACGGAACTCTGCTGCCCTATATCGAGGTCGGTATGCGGCCGGATGTTTCACAGTCCGGAATCAACGAACCGCTGGCAGCCTTTGAACCCAGGAATAGCAACGCGTATCTGTCTCTGGGCATG
>CAMYKF010000047.1 GCA_947258905.1 uncultured Pirellulaceae bacterium
AGGCTGGACAGTCTGGCGTGTTTTGGAAACGGGCCAATTATTCACCTGTTCGGTTTTTGCGCAGAATTCTTGCGATTTCCTTATGCCCTCGACGTTCTGCCCAGGCCAGCGGCGTGGCCCACCTCAGCACCGGCCGCCTCGGGACCAGCACCTGTTGCCAGCAATTCACATACATAGTCCACGTTACCAGCCTGTCCGAGTCGCCGCCGGCCGCGGCCTCGAATATTGCCCAGACGTCGTTGCCGCGTCCCCAGGCCCAGGGCACCTGCCAGTCAGTTTTTAAAAGTTCGGGCTGTCGCAAGGTTGGCCCAATCGCTGGAGAGTCACCCAACAGCCATCTCGGCTGTTGCTGTATTGTTACCGGGTAACGGCGCTTGGCAACAATCCACACAAGGCACAAAAAAAGGCTGGAACGTTCGCCAACGAACCGGCCATTGTGGTGTCAGTCGATGCGACTATTTCTTGTCATCATGCTGGTGTGGCATGTTGGCCATCATCGCTTCGGTTTCTGCAATCGTGCGTTTGGCGTGCGCATGGATTTTTTCAACGACGGCCGGATCATCCGAAGTCAACAGCGTAATCTCACCGGCTGCCGATTCGATTCTCGTCTCGACGGCACCTCCGTTAGTCAGCGCTCCGTACGACTGGCAGAACCCGCAACACTGCACGGATTCACCTGACTCGATGCGGGAGATTGTTTGCATCATGTTTTGCCTGGCCGTACTCATCGCCTCCTTCATCGAATCGGGGACTACCGAAACCATCATCATGCCGTTGGGAATAATGTGCGTTTCCCATTTGACATTTTGCATGAGTCCTTCAACCTCGGCCATGTGCTTGCAGATTTCGCAACTTGCCATGTCGAACCAGGCCGCTTCCTGGTCCTGGGCGAATGCACTACCTGCCATCAACATTACCACCAACAGGGCAGAAAACAGTTTTGTGAACATGACCAGTTCCTTTCTTTGAGAACTCTCGTGAAGACGACCGCCCATTGTAGCCGTTCCGCAAATCGTGCAGCAACTAACTAGCCAGCACGAAAAACGTCAGCCACGGTATATCGCTTCACATCGGCCGCAATCGGGTTTCAAGGGGCTTTCCCGTTGCCCGGTTGATCACTTCGAAAACCACGAGTCGCAACACCGCCGAAAGGCTGCATGCCAGCAGGCGAACAGGGCGCGCGCTTGCCCGCTGCTGGCAATCGACTCGCCAGCGATTGCGCGCAGCGTTTTTGAAATCCGGGAAGACTGCACAAGGTTTTTCTTTTGTTCGGCGGAATCGACTTCGCCGACCTTCGCGTGGTCGATAACACACGTACTCTGGCCCTTAACGTAACTCGTACGATTGTCTCCCCGCGATTAATGAATACGAACGCTATTTACCGCTGGCTGGCGTTTGCCGTGATTTGCTGGTGCAGTGCATCGTCGGCGTCGGCCGACATTATCACGACCTACTTCGCAGCCAATAATGGCCAGTCCGGCAACATGTTCGACATCAACGTGCTGGTGGCCGATGGGGTGGTGATTCAGGCCTTTGACCTGAACCTCGCCGGGGGTACGTGGGACGTCAACGTGTTTACGCTGGATGGATCATATGTTGGTAGCGAGACAAATTCCGCAGCGTGGACCCTGGTTGATTCGGTCACGGGACTGGCCAGCGCTGGCGTCGACAATCCGACGTTTTGGGACATCGCGGATTTGTCGATTGATTCCGGGCTGCAGGCCTTCTACATCGAGGTGACCAATGGCACGGGCATCCGCTATACCAACGGCACGGGCGAAGGCAACCTGGTTTCGGACGACGGCAATATCCAGATCTTCGAGGGCACCGGCAATCTTGTGAACTTCGGTACCCAGTTTCGTCCCCGTGTGTGGAATGGTTCCATTCATTACGCGGTCCCTGAACCAGGCGCAGCGTTGTTCTTGCTGTGCAGCTCGTCTGTGCTCTGGGCTCGCCCGCGCCGTCGCAAGCAGGGATGATTTGCGGCCACCGCTGGATTCGCCTGGCCGCGCGGGCATCATGTTCCGCGACGGCCCACTCTCCGCCGCCCTGAAATGCGCGTCGTCAGCTGTTATGATGAGTGCCTGGTACTATCAATACAGCAACCACGGAGAAATCGGTGATTCCATTTACCAAAGCATCGACGCTCTTGTTTTTCGCAGCCATCGTCGTCATCGGATGCAGTTGTGCTCTGGCACCTCAACTGACGGCCCAGGAGCCGCCGCCTCAGTCAGACGACTTGCAGGAACGACTCGACCTGTTGCGAGAAAAACTGGAAGCCGAGCGACAAAAACTGCATATCCCGGGCATGGCCATTGCAATTGTCAAGGACGATGAGATTATTTTCGCTGAGGGATTTGGCCAGAGTGAAACGGAGAACCCGAAATCGGTGACGCCGGAAACGCTGTTCGCCGTCGGCTCCACGACCAAGGCATTCACTTCCACCGTGATCGGCATGTTAGCTGATGATGGCGTGATTCAGTTTGATGACCCGGTCACCAAACACGTTCCCGATTTCCAGTTGGACGTGGACACAGGCGACGAGGAAGTCACCATTCGAGATTTGCTTTGTCACCGCACCGGATTTACACGGATGGGGATCCTGTGGGCGGCAGGAGGTGCTACGCGACCGGAAGTCATTCAATATGCGGCCACCGCGGAACCCTTAAAGGATTTTCGCGAGGATTTCCAGTACAACAACGTGATGTATATGGTGGCCGGCTATGCAGCCGGACAGGCGACTGGCAGCGGTTGGGAATCGCTGATCGCCGAACGCATCTTTGCCCCGCTGGGCATGACCAGTTCCAATACCTCCGTCGAACAATCCCAACAGGACGAGCGTCTCGCGCTTGGTTACGACTGGGACGAAGACAAGCAGGCATTCAAACATCGCGAAATGCGAGATCTGGATTTGATCGGTCCCGCCGGCTCGATTAATTCCAACGTTGTCGACATGGCGCAGTGGGTCCGATTCCAGCTGGCCCGCGGCGAAATCGACGGTAAACGACTGATCAGCGAAGACCAATTGGCGGAGACGTGGAATCAGCAAATCGAAATCGCCCCTTCGATCGGCTACGGAATGGGCTGGATGCTGCGCGACTGGCAGGGCCAGCAGGTGGTCGAGCACGGCGGCAACATTGACGGTTTTTCGGCCCAGGTCACGCTGCTGCCCGAAGAGAATCTGGGCTACGTCTTGCTGGCCAACGTCACGGCGACGCCGCTTCAGTCCGCGTCGATCGGCCTGGTCTTCGATACTCTGCTGGGCGATCTCAATCCGGAAGGTGACAGTCTGACGGGCATCAACACCGATGGCTTGCTGGGCAAGTACGTCGCCAATTTCGGTCCCTTTATCGATAAACGTTTTACGGTCTCCATGAAGGACGGCAGCCTCCACCTCGATGTGCCGGGGCAAAGGAACTTTGAGCTAAGAGCTCCGGATGAAGATGGCAAGTGGCCTTTCGCCTTGACGGACCAGATCGCCGTGTCGTTTGACACCGACGAAAACGGCCGGTCAAAATCGCTGACCATGTATCAGGCTGGCTTCGAATTCCAATGCATGCGCGAAGGCGTCGAGCGCAAGCCGGAAATTCCCCTTGATCAAATCACGCCGTTGCTGGGCCATTACCACGATCCGAACAACGACGTCAAAGTCGAGATGATCATCCACAACAATCGACTGGCGGCCAAAATCGAGGGAGAGGGGCCCATGGAGTTCCTGCCACCGGACGAGGATGGCCGCTGGTTCATGGCCGCCAGTCCCGCAAGGGCGAGTTTGCAGATGAATCGTGATGAGGATGGCCGGGTCACTTCAATTACCCGCACCAACCGCGAGGGCAAGGAAACCGAAATGCTCCGCGTGGAAGATACTGAACAGACCATGATGATCTCGGCCGAGGAATTGCTGACAAAAATCGGCGACGCCCATGGCGCTGCAGCGACGTTTTCCGGCAACATCAAACTGGAAGGCACTGTGAGCTTTGTCCATCAAGGTGCCAAAGGCACCATCGAGCATCTGGTGTCGGGACTCGATCGCCACGCGACACGCATGGACATTGGCAAACTCGGCTACGTCAATGACGCGTACAACGGGGAAGACGGCTGGGCGGACTCGGCCTTCGCTCCGTTTGAGGAACTTTCGGGCGACAAACTGGCCGTCCTGCGGCACAAACATCCGTTGTGGCTGGCCGGAAACTGGCAGGAAGACTACCAGTCCGTCGCCGTGATCGGTGACGGTGAGCACGAAGAAGAACGAGTCTATCATTTGAGGTTCACCAGCGAGGATCTGCCCGATCGAACACTTCACGTCAGTGCCGAATCGGGGCTGGTCCTCAAAGAAGCCACAGCCATCGTCGCCGATGGCATCGGAGAATTCCCGGTAACCATCACGTATTCGGACTTCCGCGACGTCGGTGGGATCAAGTTGCCGTTTTGCACGCGCAGCGAAACCAGCCAAACCGGCGCCACCGTTGTCCAGTATGAGTCCGCATCGCAACCGGACGAAATTCCCGCAGAACGATTCACGCTGCAGCGTAAATAGGCGAGGGCGCCGGGCGCCGCAATCTCGAGGAAATCACCCACGCGTGATCGCCAGCGGTCCGCCGATCAACTTTGTTCAATTCCCGGATTCTCGTCGAGGCGCGACGCGGTCGCCTCGGCAATTCGTGGCGGTGTGCGCGTTCAGTTCAACTTACCGGTTGTATCTGGCGAACAAAACTGTTATTGCGCCGATCATCTGGTACGTGTGCTGCTGTCGCAATTATTGCATGGCGAACAAAGATCAGATTGAATCGCGGTGCTTAAACAGAGAAAGTACCCTTTGCCACAGACTGGCGCGGCGTTTCCGGATCTTTTCACAATGCAGTTTGTTCAGTTGCTGTAGTACGTTGCGCTGCAACTTTTCAGCTGCCAGAAAATCCTCCGACAATTCCACAGGCGATTCCTCCGCCTCGCCGACACATCCGTCTTTTTTCCGGAGCGAGTTGGCATGATCAACTACCGCCGACGCGGTTTGGACTGGCCTGCCACCACGGTCGTCCTGGGTCTTATGGTTGCGCGAATTCGTGATCGTCTGTTCATATGCTTGTTGTTCGGCTGCGAATTCTGCCAACTGTTTGCGAAGTTCTTGACGGGTTTTCTTGAGCCTGGCCGCTTCTTCTTGAACCTGTAATCGATCTCGCTGCACAGCCGCCTGCTCTTTGGCGATCCGGGCACGTTTTTTCCTGAGCAACTTTTGCTGGTTGACCAGTTTCGACCGTTTCCGGTCAATTTCCCGATGACTTTTGCGCAATTCCCGCGCGTGACTGGCCTCCAGTTTTGAACGCCTGGAATCCGCGACGGCTACCGCACTGTTAAAAGCCGTGATTTTGTCTTCGAGTTCCGTGTGCCGCGACTCCAGCACAGAGGTCTCTGTCTGGCATCGCTCCTGCCAGCGCCGCACCTTATTTTGAACTTCGTCCTCGCGCAACTCGATTTCGATCAGACGTTGTGCCAGTTCCTGTTGCCTGGCAATACGGGTATGTTCAATTTCCCGGGCGAGGTTATCCATTTCCTCTTGCCTCTCGCGCTGGTCTCGTCGTTCTGCGAGAAGACTCGATTCCATCTCCTGCAGTGCTGCGAGACTTGTCTGACAGGCTGCAGATTCCTCGTTGCGGCGGAGTTCCCCGTCTTGCCGATGGTTGTTCAATGATTCGAGACCGCGATTTAATCGATCCGCCAGCTGGTTCAATTCCTGCTCCCATTGATCGAGTTGTTGTGCGCGTTGCGACAATCCATTAGCTTGCAATTCCGGCGAGTGTAAAGGAGATTGCCCGGGTGTCGTCAGGCCGGCCTCGCCACCACACCCTTTGTCAATATAGACATATGACGAGTCGTCTAGCGCGGTTATTTCCTGATCGACTTGGTGTTGCCCGGAATCACGGGACGGCGGTTCGCTGGCAAAGCTTTCAACAAGGTCCCTGAAATTGGCAAAGTGCTTGTCCAGATCCATACTGCATGCCTGAGTTTTGGTTGGTTGCAGATACGCTCGTTCCATCGCGGCTGCGACGATTTCCCTGAAGTGAGGCATGGGTCCAGTTCTATCGTTGCGAGCGCGTCGCCACGGGCCACCCAAATTGTCGTTTTTGAGCCAATATGACGAACAACCGGTCCCTAAATCCGTCACCTTCGTCAAAGTTTGACTGACGACGGAATCTCACTGCGCAGTGCCTTCCCTTTCAGCATTTGTTTCGATGACCAATGCTGTGCCTTGCATCGAAGCGTAGAACGTCAGCAGCCCGGCTTGCCCGTTCCGTTTCCACACTCCGCCCGGGACAGGCCTGAAATCGATACGGCAGGGATCGCCCGACGGGTCAATCTCGTGGAGCGTCAGCTGGCATCCATCCCCGGCGGGTTCGACACCTATTCTGCCTGGTCACCGGACGGCACACAGATTGCTTTCGCCCGCTTCCCTGATTTCGAGGTAGAACAGGGTAATCAGATGATCATCAACGTTGACGGCACAGGCGAAAGAAAATCTTCCAGGCCGCAGCCGCTCGTCAGGGTGGACGTTGCCTGAAGTGCCCGGCTAGCCTCGCTGGAGTACGGGCCCACTGCTTGCCACTGGGGCAATGATGGAATGTTGAATCCACTCTGACCGGAATTCCGAACGCCTGAATATATCTCCGTCGATCAAGGACCACAGCCATCATGAACCGACGTCAGTTTCAGATAACCAGCCTGTCTGCGATTGCCGCTGGTTTGGCCGGCGTACCTGTCAAGCGTCGTCCGTCAATCCAGGAAAATTCGGTGGCCTATGATTGGCCACAGTGGGCCTGCCCAGGCTCGACTTGCTATGGGAACGTTCACTGGGCAAGGGGCACTCCGCCGTGGTGTGTGACGGCGAGTCCGTCTACAGCCAGCATCTGGAATCCGAACACGAAGTCGTTTCCTGCTGGCGGCTGGACGACGGCAATCTTCACTGGAGCTATCGGTACGCCGTCGGCTTTCACTCGTACCATGCTCCTTACGACGGCCCGCATTCGACACCCGCACTTGGCAACAATTACATCATCACAGCCAGCATTGACGCGCAGATACATGCAATCGATGCCGCCGACGGCCTGCTGATTTGGCAAGTCGATTTGAAAGAGGTCTGTGGCACACGGCTGCCCCAATCCGGATACGCTTCCAGCCCGTTGATCTGGAACGATTGCGTGATCCTGCCCGCTCTCGGCGAAGCCACCAAAGAGGAAACTGAGGACTTTGTGCTCAATCCAGATGTGCCGGCCGGCCGCGATGTGGTCCCAGGGGCGGTCGCGCTTGATATCCGAACCGGCAAGGAGGTCTGGCGAACGGAGACGTTTCGATCCAGTCACAGTTCGCCCATTGCGTTGAAAATCGATTGTCAACCGATGATTGTGTTTCACACGATGTTTGAGTTAATTGGCGTGGACCCTGCCGATGGCTCGATCCTGTGGCGACAATTATTGCGAAGCGCGGCTGCCGATAACGTTTCGTTTACCCCGCTGTGGGATAGCGAGCGGCGCCAGTTCCTGGTCTGCCACGGCTATTGCGATTTCGGTGCACAGGCCATCATGCTGGAAAAGATCAACGGAAAATGGCGATCGGAAATCGCGTGGACCAATTCCCGCATGCAAATTGTGCACACCAATGGAGTGCTGACAGGAACGACCTTAATTGGCACCAACCGAGAGACCGCAACGCTGCTGGTGGGTATTGATGTGCGTGATGGCAGTACACTTTTTCGCCAGCGTGGGTTTGGCAAGTCAAACCTGCTGGTCACAGAAGATCGGTTGCTGATTCTGGACGAAGGCGGTGAACTGGTTGCCGGTCAGCTGGACGAACAGGGGTTTACGGAGCAATGGCGCGACCCGGTACTGGACGCCAAGGCGTGGACGGTACCTTCTGTTGTGGCGGGGCAGTTTTTGCTGATGCGTGACAACCGCCAACTCAAGGTATATCGGTTCGCGATGTAGCCGGCTTCGTCCACCAGTTGCCCTAATCCTGCCGGGGCTGGGAGTTATCCAGTAACTCATGCTGATACGCTCCGGCAGCGTAGATCAATTCATAGGAATGCGAATAGATCTCGATGATGTTTCCAAAGGGATCTTCCATATAAACCATCCGGAAGGGCTTCTCTCCGGGATAGTATTCCCGGATGGGCATGCGTTGGCGTCCACCTGCTTCGACAATTTGCCGGGCCAGCCCCTCGACATCCGGATCCTTGACGCAGAAATGAAAGATGCCGGTCTTGTAAGGCTCGAATGTGCCGGACTCGCCACCGTTTTGGGGAAACTCAAATAACTCAATGCCAATGGCGTCGGACGTCGATAGATGGGCAATCCGGAATGTGCCCCAACCCGTACCGAACACATCAATACACATTTGGCCGATAGCTGTACTGTCGTCCTCCACGACTTCACTGGGTGGCATGATGACATACCAACCCATCACCTCGCGATAAAACTGTACGGCGCGATCAAGATCGGGAACTGAAATTCCAATATGCGAAAAGGCACGGGGATACGTCATGAATCATCTCCTGATTTCAACAAGCATAGTCGGTAGCCCGGACCGGCAAGACCGACAATTGTTAACCGCACCATTAGTAACCGCTCCATTAATTGGTCGCGCTGTCCGACTCGACCTCGGTTTGCACGCGAATCGTTCGGCATGGCCGAATTCCGTTGCCGGTACTGCGCAGATCGGGGCGATTACCCATCCGGTTGTTAAGGTGAACGTTTACGGGACGTTTAAAGTACGAACCCCCGCGCAACATCCGCCGTATCTCCGGCGGGACGAGGATACGGTCAGGTTGTTCCGGTGGCTGAAAAATCGGATTCTCGGGATCAACTTCGAACACATCGAGGCACCATTCTTCGACGTTGCCAAGAGTGTCGAATAGTCCAAAGTTGTTTGGCTTGAGCAAGGCAACTCCGTGTGGATGATCATTACTGTTTTCGTTAAACCAGGCGTATTTGGTGAGGAGGGAGTTGGTTTCGCCGTAATCGTGTGAGGTTGTTGCTCCCGCGCGAGCCGCAAACTCCCATTCGACTTCAGTCGGCAACCGATAGCCGGCAAGTTCCTTGAAGTTCTTCTTGATGGTCGTGCCTGGACCGTACAGCCCATCGGCATCAGGGACGTAACACCATTGATCCTCGGGAATGCCCGCTC
>CAMYKF010000048.1 GCA_947258905.1 uncultured Pirellulaceae bacterium
GGATTTGCTGGTAGCGGGATTTGCTGGTAGCGGGGCTTGTTGGTAGCGGGGCTTGTTGGTAGTCAACGCAGAGAGCGCGGAGAAGGCAAAGTGAAGCTCGGCAGGAGCCTCGCCCTCGCGGTCCACGATGCACGATGAGCGATGAGCGATGGCTCTCCCCAGCCGTCGCCTCCGCACCTCGTTTTACGCAGAACGTATCCGAGGCGTGGGTTTGGCTGCTCCGGTGCCCAGGACGTCACAGATACGCATGGCCCCTTGCTGATCCACCAGTCGCTTCATTTCACCGGCGTGTTGCTCGATCAGACCGGGTTGCTTGAGGAATTCAAGGATGCACTGGCAGCTTTTATCAATCCAGACAGTATCCGTACGGTCGATGATCCAGGGCAACGTCGTCACATTGTCCAGGTCGGCGATCTGTGATGAGGAGGCCTGGCTCAGTAGCAAGCTGGCAACCCGGCACCATGCCGCTTCAAAAAAACTGGCTGCGTCGGTAGTTACGGCCAGGTCAAAGGCGTGCAATGAGTTAATCAGCCGGTCGCTGTTGCGATGCCAGAAGATTCGTTTACGGAGTGCCGGCGACCGCCGGTTCATTTGCTCAACGGCGGACGCCGCAAACGGCGAGATGATGTCCATGGTCGCGCACAGCTTACCGGTTGGCCGACACAGCCGATTAATCATTTCCGCCGAGTCGGCCCCGTTCAGGCATGACAGATCGATCAGGCAACGGTGCGGCAGTTTTTTTCTGTTGTCGCCGGGCAACTGGCGTCGTTGCAGGTTTTTGCGAATCAGCGCAAATCCGGGGTCGTTTCCCGTAATGAAGTCGACGTTCTCGCTGACTTCCGTCTCTCCGATGACCAGCAGGCGTTGCCGGGGCACATTTTTGCCGCTGGCCAGATGCTGAATCAGTTGCGGGCTGGAATCGTCGACCGCCAGCCACGCGCATGCCTTCTCCCTGGCCAATGTCAGGAGTTGTCGGGCCAGAACGGCCTTGTCGCGCGACTCGGCGTTGTGCAACTGGCAGCCACTGATGGCGATCTGTCGCCGCATGATGGCCGGCAACTGGCCGGACACGAATTCGACTTCGCCTTCGCGTCGTTTCCATTCCCGCGCCAGAATCAGGCTGCGTAACAGCCGGTTCATTCCGACCACCGGATTGGCGCGCGCATACAACAGCAATCGACCGGCCA
Source organism: uncultured Pirellulaceae bacterium (assembly GCA_947258905.1). Classification (GTDB taxonomy): domain Bacteria; phylum Planctomycetota; class Planctomycetia; order Pirellulales; family Pirellulaceae; genus CAJQPP01. Next base: position 1,188 of record CAMYKF010000048.1, read on the forward strand.
TCAGCTCACCTTTGCTCGAGTTGCGTTTGTGGAACCGAGTTGGTGCAGCGTGCTGGTGACGCGGCGAACGTCGTCGCAAGTTATTGCCGGGAAGATGGGCAGCGAAATGATCTGTTCGTAGACGGCTTCCGCATGAGGACAGGACACGAACCGCAGGTGCTCGCCCTGTTGACGGTAAAAGCTGTGTTGATAGACGGGGCGGTAATGGATGTTGGCTCCGATTCCGCGGCTGCGCAACGCGGTCAGCACATCGTCACGGCACAATCCGGTCATGCCGGCATTCCAGCGGACGACGAACAGGTGCCAGCCATGGGAAGCTCCTGGACACACGGCCAGTGGCTGAACAAAATCCAGACCGTCCAGTTGCTGCCGGTACTCGTCCGCGATCTCGGCCCGGCGTGTTGTCCAGCCCGCCAGTTTCTTCAGTTGGGACAGGCCCAGCGCGCAATGCACATCGGACAATCGATAGTTGTAGCCCAGCGATTGCATGTCGTAGGTGAACTGACTCCGGGCGGCCCGCTGGTGATGATCGGTGGTGATGCCATGGTTGCGAAAGTGAGTCAGGGCTTCGGCCAGCTGCGAGTCGTCGGTCGTCACCATGCCGCCTTCGCAAGTGGTGATTTGCTTGACCGGATGAAAACTGTGGCAAGCCATATCGGCCCATGACGTCACCGGACGGCCATAGGAAGTGCCGCCCAGTGAGTGGGCGCAATCGGCCACAATCTTCAAATCATTACGCACGGCGATCTTCCGCAGCGCCGGGTAATCGCAGGTCTGGCCCGCATAATCGACGGGAAAGACGGCTTTGGTGTACGGCGTAATCTTGCGCAGCACGTCCTGCGGATCAACCAGCAGCGTCTCCGGATTCACGTCGGCAAACACCGGTCTGGCGCCGCAGTACACCGCCGCGTTGGCCGTCGCCACAAAGGTGATCGCCGGCACGATGACTTCATCGCCCGGCTGCAGTCCCAGGGCGCTGGCCGCCGCATGCAAGGCTGCTGTGCCGTTGCAAACAGATACCGCGTGCGAGGCGCCTACATAGTCGGCGACCGCTGATTCGAACTGATCTACCACGGGACCGGTCGTCAGGAAATCCGACTGTAATACGTCGACGACCCCCTGGATGTCCTGTGCGTCTATGGACTGGCGGGAATAGGGCAGCATAATGCGTTCTAGGAAACAAGTCTCAATCGGGTCGCAGGTGACACAGGTGCCGCGTCGGGACGAGAGGTGTCAGCAATCATTTGCCGCAACTCATCGGGGGTCAGCCAGCGTTCATTGTTGTCGCTGGTGTAGGAAAAACCGCGCGGACACGGCTTGCCCGTTGTTTCGTAGTAGGGAGTTTCCCGTGTCCAGCTGCGCTGGGAAGGGCGAATGATATAATGGTCGGGGTATTCCACAGCCAGTCGCGATTCATCGGCGGGAATCATGCACTCGTGCAGTTTTTCGCCCGGACGAATGCCCACAATCTCCGTCTTGCATTCGGGCGCGACCGCTTTGGCAATATCCATGATCCGCGTGCTGGGAATTTTGGGCACAAAAACCTCGCCACCCGCCATGCGTTGCATGGAATCCAGTACAAACCACACGCCCTGTTCCAGGGTAATGATAAAGCGAGTCATTTCTTCATCAGTAATCGGCAACACGCCACTGGCCCGTTTTTGTTCAAAGAATGGCACGACCGAGCCATTGGATCCCAAAACGTTGCCGTAACGCACTACGGCAAACCGCGTCCCGCTTTGACCCGACAGTGAGTTGCAGGCGACGAACAGCTTGTCGCTGCACAGCTTGGTGGCTCCGTACAGATTGATGGGACTGGCCGCCTTGTCGGTGGACAGGGCAACCACTTTTTCCACGCCGCATTCGATGCACGCGTGAATTACATTCTCGGCACCCCGTATATTCGTGCTGATGCATTCCTGCGGATTGTATTCTGCCATGTCCACATGTTTCATGGCCGCCGCATGAATCACGAAATCCACATCGCGCAGTGCATAACGCAGCCGTTTCTCATCGCGAACGTCGCCCACAAAATAGCGGACTTCAGGAAATTTGGCGGGCGGGAACAGACTGCGTTGCAGGGCGACATGCTTTTGCTCGTCACGGCTGAAAAGAATCAGCCGTTTCAGCCCGGCTTGCTCAAGCAGAATCCGGGCGCATTTCTTGCCAAAGGAGCCAGTGCCACCGGTAATCAGGACCGTCTTGTCTTTGAGCCAGAACATCCTTGTTCCTTGCCATTTTGCGGGAGAGTCGGTTGGGCGATGCATAACCTAACTTGACTGTCGGCGAGCGACAACATGAATCTGGTCAGGCAAGGCGTACCGGTTTGGCAGGCTTGCTGTCATCGCGGGACTTGGCCAAATGCGGTCAAATTGACGGCGACAGCATCAATTCGATCACAATCCCTGGCACGGGCAGAAAACCGCTTGTTCGTAAAAAATGCGCGTTTTTCCGGGGGTTTAGCGGCCATCTGCCAGCATCTTTGAAAATTTGGCACGACTGGTGCGTTTGCTGGACCTAACGAGTCACTCGCCGAGCCGATCCCAATCGATTCGGCACTCACGTTTACTTTTGGAGGTTACCCGCATGACACGTTTTTCCCAATCGATCCTGGCTGTCGTCGCCATGGCTGCTGCTTCGTTGTCAGCGGACCAGGCCTCGGCCGACATTTACCATCACATTGACCAGCTGGCATTGTCGATTCAACGACAGGCTGAACGGCTGCAAGCCGAAACCAGTCATTACGTGCATACGCCCGGCTATTCCGACATGCTGTGCGCCACCAACCAGTTGCGACGTCGCGCGACGTTGATTCATGACCTTGCCCACAACCACGGTTGCGAATACAGCATTGCCGCTCATCTGCGAGTGCTGGACGCACAGTTCCATCGCCTCGAACGTCTGTTCGATGCGGTCGAAATCGAAGCGAGTCACGGTCATGGACACGTCCATGGCCCCACGGCACACGTCAAGCGTCTGTTACGCGTCATGGAAAACAACATTCATCACATCCGCGACGATATTGCCCAGCTGCAAGGCGGCGGCCACGGCGGCGGCCACGGCGGCGGCCACGGTGGCTTCGGCGGTGGCGGATACGGCGGGCATGGTGGTTACGGCGGAGTTTATTCCGGTTGGTACAGCAACTACCGCAATCGCAGCCACCATCCGCGAAGCCGCGGTGGTGTGCGTTTCGGAAACGACCGCTTCAGCTTCAAGATCGGTTTCTAGAACCACAAAATCTACAGCCCCGAATATTCCCGAGGCACATGGCGAATTGCCGTGTGCCTCTTTTTTTGTTGGATCCCAGACACGGCTGGATTGGCGAGCAAGATTTTGCAAGTCAGCGTGCCCGGGCATACCGGCCTCGATGGACGAGGGCTGACACACGTTCGCTGGCTGATTATCCTTTAAGGAGCAAGCGAGCGGTCTGCATCGGGGCAACATGCGGATCGGGGAAGCGGCGATCTATTGAGTTTCGAATCCAGGATTCTGTTTGAGAGCAGCCAACTGCGGATTGGCCGCTTTCGTTGCCGCGCTGGCAGTGAGTTGTGGCAGACCGAAAACTATACGGGGCAATTCCCGATTGTGGTCTTTCCGCGTATTCCTGTCGGCATCCGGCAGGCAGCCCGTCCGTGCGTCATCGCCACGCCGATACACGTCATGCTGTACAACTCGCGGCATCCCTATCGCCGCGAGCTAATCGATCCGCGTGGCGACATCAGCGACTTTTTCGCTTTGGGCCCGGGGTTGATTCGCGACATAGGCACTTCTGCCAACATGCAAATTGACGAAGACTGCCTGTCTCCCTTTGCGTCGTCGCATTCACCGTGCCCTTCGCGCACGTATCTGATCCAGCGCGCCGTATTTCACCTTGTGGAATCGGGACAGTCGGTCGATCCGCTGTTTGTTGAAGAGACCTTTATGAGTCTGCTGCCCGATCTGTTACGCGATTCATGGATTTCACGTTACATTCCAACCGGTGCGTCATCCGGGACGGAGCGCGGCCAGCGGGATCAGGTGGAGTCAGCCAAGGAGTTCATCAGCCGCGAATTCCGGCAACCGCTGAAGATCGAGGACATCGCCCGTGTGGCCGATTGCAGCGTGTATCACTTGTGCCGCATCTTCAAAAAATTCACGGGTTTGACGGTCCATCGTTTTCTCACGCATTGCCGTCTGCGTTCCTCGATCGAAGAAGTCATGGACGGCAACCTGCCATTGACCCGTGTGGCTCTGGATCTGGGCTTTTGCAGCCACAGTCATTTTACGAACGCATTTCGCGCTGCCTTTGGCATGCCACCCCGCCAACTGCGTGAGCGACCGTCCACGGTGTTGACGAAGGGCCCATTGCCGCAAAATGGCAAAAACTCCGGCAATTAGCAAGATCGTGCAAGCCAACCGCTAATTCGCACCCAAAATTGTGATGGAAGCAATGGAGGAGCGAATCATGGTTATTTCGTCAAGAATTTTTTTCGGCGGTTTGGTGCTGTTGTTGATGGCGTTTCCATCGACCGGCCAGGCCGATCTGTTTGTGAGTGCCGCGGATGCAAATTCGGTGATGCGGTTTGATCGCAACACCGGTGCATTCCTCGACAACTTTGTTGCGCCGGGAGCTGGCGGTCTCGGCAATCCGCAGGGCATTGCTTTTGGCCCGGACGGCAACCTGTATGTCGCCAGTGAAACATCAAGCAATGTATTGCGTTTCAACGGCACAACAGGTGCCTTTATTGATATTTTCGCCACTGTGTCCGGCATGAACTGGCCGGCGGAAATTAATTTCCGCGACAATTTCCTGTACGTCAGCGATTTTTCGTTCCCGGGCGGGCGAGTGTCGCGATTCAATGCCACCACGGGAGTCTTTGTCGATCATTTTGCGACGAACATTGCACGGCCGGATGGCCAGTCGTGGAATGCCAATGGCGATCTGCTGGTCAGTGCCTTCGGCACCGATTCGATTCGCCGCTACGACGGATCAGGAAGTTATCTTGGCGACTTTGTGGGCGGCGCAGGAGCCGGAGGATTGGACGGACCGCTGGATAATTTAATCCTGCCCAACGGCAACCTGCTGGTCAGCAGTTTCAATAATTTTACAGTCAAGCACTATGATGCAGACGGCAATTTCCTCGGTGATGCGATCACGGGTTTGACGGGCGGACCACAGGGATTGACCATCGGCCCAGACGGAGACCTCTACGCGGGTGACTTTGGCAGGGGCCTGGTCAATCGATACGATATCAACACGTTTGCGTTCTTGGGAACGTTTGCCACGGCTCCCGGCACGAGAACGAACAATTTCGTATTCCGCGCTATTCCGGAACCAGCCAGCGGTTGCCTGCTGGCCTGTCTTGCTGCCAGCCTGATCGTACGGCGGCGGCGTGCGTAAGAAGCTCAAGGATCACCGTCAGGCAGCACGGCGGCTCGGCAGCGGCATGCGTTTGCGAATACTGGCAATGTGCTTCGCAAATTGATCGGGAATCGAGCGGATCGGCCTGGGCCAGATCACTTCATCCCGGAAGGTCCCGCCGAACAGACCATCGGGCTCAAAGTAATTGAATGCGATGCCGTGCGTGTTTTGCCAGTATCCGTAGATCGGCGCCTCGTGACGCGCGGCCGGCATCA
>CAMYKF010000049.1 GCA_947258905.1 uncultured Pirellulaceae bacterium
GGAACAACCGGACCGGCGATATGGACGCGGGAGCAGGGGAGTGGTGGCAGGCGGGAGGGGTGAGGAGCGAGGCGCGAGGGGGTGTTTTGGGGAGGTGACAAAGTTGATTGTGGTTGCCCGACGACGGTGGTTGAACGGCAAGATTGGCCTCGAGCCGTATCCCCCTCATCCGGCCTTCGGCCACCTTCTCCCTGAGGGAGAAGGGTTGAAGTTGCCCGCTCCATTCCATGCTTTACGACTTCATGATCCCAAAAACTGGCGCTGCAAATCACCTGTGAATGTTGAACCGTGAAAAAATGAATGGCGACTGTGAATTGTCATAAACGACGGGAAACAATTACCGGCAACCGAACATAAGAAACATTATCGGACGTTGCAGGGATGGCGGTTTCCACGCAACCGCCGGCTGCCTGCCGTGTCGACCGGCGATGACATCCCCCCTCGCATCTGGCCTCGATACCCCAGGGTTCGGCAACCAAATTTACGCTGGTTTGCCAGACGAGGCTCTGACCGTTTCGGCAGCGGTCAGGCATCGGCCTGATCGGTGGCTGCGGATACTGATGACGAGTCGGAAGCCGGCGCGGGCGCGGCGCCGGAATCCTCGTCGGACCCTGGGTCGGCGGACCCTGGGTGCGGGTTCGGGGACGATTTTGCGGATGAATCGCTGTTGGCCGATTCGGCTGCCGATGCCGACTGGGCCTCTTCGAGGAACACGCCCATGCGGCGGAACTTCTCGTAGCGTTCGGCCAGCAACTCGTCCAGGGACTTGCTGGTCAGGGTCCGCAGTGTTTTGCCAAGGAACAGTTTCAGCCGGCTGGCCGTCTGGTGATGATCGCGGTGGGCTCCCCCGAGGGGCTCGGGAATGACCTCGTCGACGATGCCGAAGCGGAGCAGATTATCAGACGTAAACTTGAGTGCCTCGGCGGCCTGTTCGGCGTACTCCGCGCTCTTCCACAGGATTCCCGCGCAGCCTTCGGGACTGATCACCGAATAATAGGCATGTTCGAGCATGGCCACGCGGTCGCCGACGCCGATGCCGAGGGCTCCGCCGCTGCCGCCTTCGCCGATCACCACGCACACGACGGGCGTTTCCAGCCGCGACATCTCGTACATGTTCTCGGCAATCACCTGGGCCTGACCCCGTTCCTCGGCACCGATGCCAGGATAGGCGCCGGGGGTATCAATGAGGCAGATCACGGGCAAGCCGAACTTGGCCGCCAACCGCATCTTGGACATTGCCTTGCGGTACCCTTCCGGATGTGCACAGCCAAAAAAGTTCTCGGTACGTTCCTTGTAGTTGCGGCCCTTTTGATGTCCGATCACCAGCACCTTGCGTTCATCCAGTTTGGCAAAGCCGGTACGCATGGCGCGATCATCGCCAAAAAACTTGTCGCCATGCAGCTCCACAAACTCGTCAAACACCAGTGAGAGATAGTCGATGGTGTGCGGACGGTTCTTGTGCCGTGCCACCAGCACCGTTTGCCACGGAGACAGACCGGAATAGATCTGGCGAGTCAGACGGGTCAGTTCACTTCTCTTTTTGCGCAGCGTTTCCACCGCCTCGGCCGATTCATCGTGGCGGCTGGCCAGTTCGTTGATCTCGGATTCCAGATCAGCGATCGGTTGTTCAAACGGCAGGTAATCCATGTGGGTCGGTTTGCAATTATCTCGAAGTGGTGCAACAGGTGATCACTGCCGGGCTGCTGCATGCCGGGTCAGCATCCAGCGATCTATCGTCGCAAGACCCGCCATCTTTGTCGAGACGTTTTGTTGCGGGTTGCCCGGCGGGCCCGGGCGGTTGTTTGCTTTTTTATTGACGGGATGAAGATTTGTGGTGTGCTGGTTACCTATTCCGTGAGTGTGGGTCGTTTCCCTGCCTTGTAGACGCGAATCTTTCTGAACTCCTGCAGGAATTCAGACATGCTTTGCGGCCTCTTCGCAGGCTCCTTTTTCAGCGTCTTCAAAACCAGCTGCGCAAATTCCTCGGAGACCGCCTTGTTGAAGGCAATCAGGGGCGGTGGCGTGGCGCGCAAATGCTTTTGCAGCAACTCATCGGGGCTGGTTCCGGAAAACGGCGGCTTGCCTGACAGCAATTCATGCAATACACAGCCGAATCCATAGACATCCGTGTAGCGATCCAGTTGCTTGCCGCGAATCTGTTCCGGTGCCATATAACTGCGTGTGCCCTGCACCGTTTTCTTGCCAAACAGACTGCGTTTCTGTTTCTTCAATGACTGGGCAATGGAAAAGTCGATCAGCTTGACGTGGCCCTGTTCGTTCACCAGATAGTTGTCCGGTTTGATGTCGCAATGCACCCAGCCTCGTTCGTGCATGTGGTCCAGACCCAGGGCGGCCTGCTCGATGACTTCCGGGATACTCACGGCGAGCGTGTTGTAGTCCTCACGGATCATCTGTTTGAGGTTGCGGGCATTGAACAGCTGCATGACCAGAAACGGCAAGTCATACCGGTCGACGTATTCAAAAACCCGGATCACATTCTCATGATTCAGGTCGACACCGACGCGTCCTTCGTTTTTCAGCTGCTCAATCTCCTCCTTTTTTCCTGCATGTTGTCCCAGCAAAACCTTGATCGCCACCCGTTCGGTCTCGCCGTCGAGAATGGCTTCCCAGACATTGCACGCCTGACCACCCCGAATCAGCTTGATCAGGCGATAACTCCCCAGATAGTTGCGTGAACTGGACAAGGAAATCCGGCTGGGCGAAAACGAGACAGGAAACAGGAGACCATCAAATGAATGTGGCAGAGACCACGGCCCGCCATCTCTTTCAGTTTAGCCAAGTCCTCGGCGGTTAGACAGTCATTGTTCCTCGCCGGCCTGCCTGTCCGGCATATGCCACCGACACCAGAAACAAACCGCGGGGCGGCGCCGTAGCTCCCGCCAACCCGCGATCCCTGCCCTGCAAAACCGAAAGCACCCAGTCGGCAGGCTGCTTGCCCCTGCCGACCACGACCAGCGTACCAACAATGTTGCGAACCATGTTGTAGAGAAAGCCGTCGGCGGTGATCTCCACATCCACGAACGTGCAGCCGCGCAGCTGGCGACGGTGGACCTGAAGTCGCGTCACCGTGCGTATCGAATCGGCGCGGGGTGCACCGGTAGCTTCAAAACTGGAAAAGTCGTGAGTTCCAACAAGGTGTTGCGCGGCGGTGTGCATGGCACTCACGTCCAGCGAGCCGCGAACAAACCAGCAATAACGGCGCTCGAACAAATCGATTAGCGGACCGGTTTGCAGCTGATACCGGTAAGTCTTTCCGGTCGCATCACGAATGGCGTGAAAGTTGACCGGGACTACCTCTACCTGACGGACACGAATGTCTTCCGGCAAATGGGCGTTGAGCGCGGCGGCCAGCCGTACGGTCGGCAATTCCGAGGTGGTGGTCAGGCTGCAAACCTGAGCCAGCGCGTGCACGCCGGCGTCGGTGCGGCCGCTGGCGATGATGCGCACTGACTCGGACGTCACATTGTGCCAGGCCTCTTCCAGTCGCTGTTGCACCGATATTCCATTGGGCTGCACTTGCCAACCGACATACCCGGTTCCGTCATAAGCGATGGTCAGTTTCAGGAATCGCATGGAGCGCGGGGCGGTTACGAGAAGAGCTGCGGCCGTTGCCGGTCACTGGTTGGCCGTGTCCGGGCGCGCGATACCCAGCTTGCTGCCCAGCCACGACATCAACCTTTGCACCAGTTGCGGCGAAATAAAGGACGCATTGGCCACCAGCATGATCCACGCAAATGTCATCATGCCCATGCACAAGCCAATTCCCAAATGCAGAGGAACGGCCATGAACAGCCAGATGGGACGAGTCAATTTGGGCCAGATCATAAAGGGATAGCTGACTTCCCAGAACACGGATGTCAGTGTCAGGATGTTGATGATCCACGGCGCATAAACCAGAAAGGTAGCATCCAGCGTCTGGTACTCGTAACTGGCCAATGCGCCCCAGATCGCCGTGCCGTCCCACCAGGTGGTCCCCTGCAACTTGCCCACGCCCGCAAAGAAATACACGATGCACAGATGCAATTGTATGAGGCGAGTGGCCACGGTCGCCTGCGCGCTGGAGAGCGTTGCCGCATCCGGTGCTGAAACACCGGCCTTGCGCCGTGCCCGCCAGGCGTCGACGGAATACATCATGCCACTGGGACCGACCGCCAGATACAGGGCCAGAAAGCCGTTGATCTGGTCCAGCCCGAACAACGCGCCGCTGGCCCGGTTGCAATACGAAACAACGATAAGAAACGCCAGAATGCTGGTAACCCGGGTCCACAAGCCAATCGTGAACAGAGCCAGAATCACCAGAGCCACAATGTGACTGCCCCACATCCATGCGGGAGAACTGGACCAGTCGAAATGACTCCAGACGAATGACGATTCTCCAAAAAACAGTTCCCTGTATTCCGGTCGAAAGACGCCTTGTTCGGAAAAGAACGTGGGCAATTCCAGGGTCCAGACCAGGTGCGTGTAGAACAGCATCAGGCCCGCCAATATGCGGATCAAGCACAGCGTGGCCGGATTGCGCGGCGTGAACCAGAACCGGTTCCACGCTTGCAGCAACTCACGCAGCCATGATTTGACAGGGATAATTGGCTCGCCGGTCAATTTTCCTCTCCCCCGCCCTGCTGGACATTCTCTTTCGGCTCGATCGATTCAATTTCATCGCTTCCCGTGTTGACCACACCCAGATCAACCCACAAATCCTCGGGCAGATACCGGTCGTCGTCCAGTTCAAGGCCCCGCATGACATCAGCCGGGGTCGGAATCACACGAGTCACCATGGTCATTTCCACCGAAACGCCGTTGTGACGTTCCAACAGTACCTGACCGACGTCCTGCAACAACTTGTCGCGCATCTGCACTAAACGATCGTGATCACGCAGATTGCGTTGCAACTGGAATTCCAGTTCCTCCGCCGCACGTGGATTGCCCTGCTCCAGTAACTCGCTGATTTCATCTTCCATTTCCTTCTGACGCTCCTGCAACTGCTCGTCGGTCAGCGTGTCGGCTACATGGCGGAAGATGGATTCGCTGAGCATGAACCAGCGGTGATACAGCTGACGTGGCCATAAACGGTCACGGTCCGGGAAGTGACCGCTGATAGTCTCGCCCGAGTGGTCGGTCACCACGTAACGCACAATGTGACTGGGTCCGGGTTCCGGCGCAAAAAACCGGTAACCGTGTTCCAGATACATGGCCTGGCAATACGGCTGGATGAGGCGATGCAAATCCAGACTCAGCTGGCTGCGCGGCTCAACCGCCGCCAGCGGTGTTATCACCAGACAGAACAGATGGGCCAGCAGCAACAAACTGACCCAGAATCGGGTCCTCGAATTCCAGGAAAACTCCGCCGCTGCCGGCTCTGCCGGTTGCGGGCCGGGTTCATTTTGGTCAGCCACTGGATCGTTCCGCCGTCATCGATCGGGTTGGAGGGTTGGTTTCAGCCCCGGCATGGCCGTCAACTCAGGCCAGGGCGCAAGAAAAATCCCTTCCGGGCCAAAACCCGGAAGGGAGGTTTTTATAACGTGCCAGACGCTTTAGCGGGAGGCGACTTGCTCGTCAGCATCGAAATCAAATCGCAGGTTCACTGAATCGCCTGCATTAACATCGACGTAACGCTTGCGAGTGACCTTCTCGCCGTCTCGCTCGACGGTAACCGAGACCTGATAGGCCTTCCACTGGTCGCCGGGCTCCAGCGAGTCAGTGGAGAAGTACCGCATCGGGCCGGTGGCTTTGGTTTCTACACCACCGAGATTCACCTGGGCGTCTTCGGGAACAAACAAGGTCACCGACGTGATCGTTTGCTGGGCTTGCGCGAAGTCCAATTCAAACGTCTTGTTGACGCCAGCAGCCAGTTCGACCACTTTCGTGCGTGCGACAGTTTCGCCATCTCGCTCGACCTCGGCACGAACTTCGTAAGAGTAGTTCTTGCCAGGCTGCAGATTGCGCGAAACGTAGCTGCGGAAATCGCCCGGCGTACTCGTACGCTTGCCGTTGACGTAAACCACCGCATCCGTCGGTACACGCAGGTTCAAGATAGCCGTGTCGCCCGAAACCGGAAGGGTTTCCGGAAGCGTTTCGGTGTTGGTGGGACTCGGAGGAGGAGCTGGCCGCCGGCTACCGACCGATGCACGAGCTCGCCGCGGCGGCGGTCGTCGCCCAGTCGGGCGATCTCGCGCTCGAGGAGGTGTTGTGGCAGCTCGATCAGGGGCGCCAGCTGTCGCGGGTGGTCGCCGACTCGGGCCTCGACGGACGGCAGGCGGTCTCGGCCCTGAAGCGCTTCCTCGCCGCGGTCAACGCCAACACCTTCAACGCCGCCAAGGGGCTGGCGGACACCGACGGCGACGGCATCCCCAACGTCATGGACGACGACGTCGACGGCGACGGCAAGGCCAACTGGATGGACGCGGACGCCGATGGCGACCGGGTCGCGAACTGGGACGACATCGACGTCGACGGCGACGGCCTGGACAACCTGGTCGATGACGACATCGACGGCGATGGGGTCAGCAACGCCCTGGACGACGACGTCGACGGTGACGGCCTCGAAAACGCCGACGACGACGACGTCGACGGCGACGGTCTGCCGAACGATCTGGATGGCGAAAAGGACGGCCACGAAGGCGACGACGACGACGACGACGACGGCGACGACGACGACGATGACGACGGCGACGACGACGACGACGACGACGACGACGATGACGACGACGACGACGACGACGACGACGATGATGATGACGACGACGACGACGATGGGGTCGAAGA
>CAMYKF010000050.1 GCA_947258905.1 uncultured Pirellulaceae bacterium
CGGTTTGGAGATGGTTAGTCGGTTTGGAGATGGTTAGCGGTTTGGAGATGGTTAGCGGTTTGGAGATGGTTGGCGGTTTGGAGATGGTTGGCGGTTTGGAGATGGTCAGTCGATTGGCGACTAATAGTCGCCCTGGGCAGCCGAACCGTCCGATGTCGCCGGGGTTTCGGAAATCACGCCGCCGCCGGGAGTCTGCTGGATACCGCCGTAAGGAATGCCGGCGTTGCCGCCGCCACTGGTCATCGGCATGGGATAGCCGCCACCGCCGCTTACCGGCATGGGATAGCCGCCAGCAATCTGTACGCGGACGGTAACGTAGACGTGTTCCTGTGCCCCGTACTCGTAACCGAATCGCACATTGTGGATTTTGATGGAGGCAAGGAACCCGCGATACATCACCGATTCCAGCAGCGCGCTGCGGTAATCAGCCAGAGTACGAATCGGGCGACCGTTGATTTCCTCAATGATATCGCCGTATTCGGCACCGACCTGTCGCAAACCGGAATCATAGTTCACCGACAGAATCTTCATGCCGCGGCCGTACAGCATTTGGCCATGAATGCCCAGTCGTGGCTGGCCATAATAACCGCCGCCACCGCCTGACGGCGGCAACATGCGAACCTGCATCTGGCTGGTTTGGGTTTGAACGTGGTCCTGGGCCACGGCCGGACTGGCCAGCAATGCTACCGCTGCCATCGCGATCAGGGCCAGACTCTTGATATTTTGAATGGTCATTTGGTTTCCTCGTGTTGTATTCGTTTTTTCCCCGCCGTGGGGGCTTGGTGATCGAAGGTCAGCAACCCGAATATGCGTGACGAAAGGGAATGTGCCCGTGGCGCAAGACCTTTCAGAAAAAAGGCGAAAAAGCAAAGATGTTCCGGCTGAAGCAGGAAACGCCGGGGGAGGGCGGGTCGGTGGATTGCGCTGCGGGCTATTTTGCAACGGGCAACTGCAGCGACTCAAGCGATGATTCTGGTGCCAATCATGCTTTTGCGAAGTTCCGCCACGCACGCCGGGCTGACTTGCGTGTTACGCACGTTCAGCACCTGCAGATCGCGGCAATCGGCCAGCTGCCGCAGCGACTGGTCCGTCAGTTCCGAGCCTTCCACATCCAGGGACTTCAGCCGGGGCAGGGCTGCCACGCTCTCGATATGCGAATTGAGAAAGCCGGTGACCTGCCGCAACCAGACTTCCTTGAGAGCCGTGCATTGCAGCAGGCTCGTGAGAAGTTCGGAATTCAACGGTGTTGTGCAGTTGCGGTTATCGACCCGCAACAACCGGCCGCTTTTGGAACGGCCGACCGCGCAGCCCAACTCCTGCAACTGACGGGCCAATGCCTGCTCGTCGACCGGCATCGTCATTACGGTTACACCGTAGCCGATACGCTGGACAGGGCTTCCACGACCAGATCGCCGACCTCGGACGTGCTGTAGCCCATCTTGCCTGCGGCCTGGCTTTTCATCTTCGTACCCGTTACCGACTGAATGGCAGCCAGCACCCGACGTCCGGATTCCGGCTGGCCGGTATGTTCCAGCAGCATCGCCATGGCACCAATGGCAGCCATCGGATTAATGACTCCTTGCCCGGTATACTTGGGCGCGCTACCGCCCATCGGTTCATACATGCTGGTGCCACCGGAATCGGGATTGATATTGCCACCGGCAGCTACTCCCATGCCGCCCTGAATAATCGCGCCCAGGTCCGTGATAATATCGCCAAACATATTCGTGGTAGCGATCACATCGTAGTATTCCGGATTTTTCACCATCCACATACAACAGGCATCCACGTGGTTGTAATCCGCTTCCACGTCGGGATAGTCCCGGGCGACTTCCTGAAACGTACGCCACACGAGATCGTGTCCGAAGGTCAGCACGTTGTTCTTGGCTACCAGCGTCAGCCGTTTGCCTTTGGGGTTATTGCGTTTTTGCGTGAAGTCAAAGGCCCAGCGTAACCAGCGTTCACAACCCTTGCGGGAATAGATGGCCGTTTGCGTTGCCACTTCGTCCGGTGTGCCCTTTTTCAAAAATCCACCGATACCGGCATACAGGTCTTCGGTGTTTTCGCGAACCACGACGAAATCGATGTCGTCCGGGCCTTTGCCGGCCAGCGGCGTTTCCACGCCCGGATACAACTTGACGGGTCGCAGGTTGATGTACTGGTCCAGTTGAAACCGCAACTGCAGCAACAGGCCCTTTTCGATCAGTCCCGGCGTAACATCCGGATGGCCGACCGCTCCCAGAAAAATCGCGTCATGGGCGCGGAGCACATCCGCACCGCCGTCGGGAATGATCTCGCCGGTCTTCAGATACCGTTCGCTGCCCCAGTCCAGATCGGTTAGTTCGTAGCTGAATCCGCCCAGCTCGGCGGCGGCCGCCAGAACCTTGAGTGCTTCACGGGTTACCTCGGGGCCGGTACCGTCACCCCCGATGACTGCAATTTTCATGAGAACAAGCTCCAAACAGTTGTTGCCAGCAAGCGGCAATTTTAGCACGGGTTCCAGTTACCGGCGAGGGACCCCGTGGAACTGGCATCTGCCTGTGGAATTCGTATGCTGCGTGTGCCCGGCAGTCGGCAAGGCGGTGACGCAGCAACGCCAGCCGTCTAAATGGAATCTGTGTGCAATCGCTGCGCTCGGATTATGTAGCCGGAGTTGTGAAACGTTGTGAAACTTCGGAATCTCCCCCGGCAACGGTCCGAATTCTCACGAGTTCGACTACAACCATAAGCTGACGCACCGATCGGCACGCGGAATTATTTAGTTTTCACTAAACTCGACTTGTGGCTGGGCGTCGGCACCCAGCGGGTTGCGTGTAAATTGCTGAAAGCAATTGGCGCACAGATCATAACGCCGCGACTGGT
The DNA here is from genome assembly GCA_947258905.1 of uncultured Pirellulaceae bacterium. GTDB lineage: Bacteria > Planctomycetota > Planctomycetia > Pirellulales > Pirellulaceae > CAJQPP01. The sequence goes on from CAMYKF010000050.1 coordinate 2,863, forward strand.
AGAGTTCCTGACAAAGCCGTTCGCACTCTTCGTCGTCGACGCGTTCCAGCAAATCGTCGACCTCGTTTAGATGGTCCCGGTCCTCCTGCAACGAAGCATCGGGTTCGTCCAGTGCGACCTGAGTGACAATGCTGACTTCGTATCGCAAGTCGATGTTCTCATCAATTTTTTTGTGACATCGATCGCACGTATAATGAATCACGGCGGTATCCCTTTCGACATTTAACCAGGCCGATCCAATGGCCCGTGTCCGACGGCCGATAACATTCGCGTAAGTTCGCGAGACGATAACAGTAACTTCACGCAAGAAGTAGAACAGAAGTAATAATCGTAAACACCTGGAAACCGGCAATGCAAGCGAAATCGGGTATGCCGGCGTTGCTGGCGATTACCCGCCGATACCCGGAATTCTCCCCAACGTGACTTCCTGTGTGGTCATCGCGATTCGGGAATGGTAGGATTTAACCAACGTTAAAACGGATTGACTGCTGCGTTTCGATTCTGAAAGGGCTTGAGTTCACCAGATTTGCCAACTCATCTCTCGGGCGGGACAAATCCCGGTTTGACCTGCTTGATGTATCGGGATCTGCAGTACTTTCATTTTCGCTGTCCGAAAAACGCAGCGGAAATTTCTTCGGTTGCTACACCGGAAAACGGCGTCCGTTCACCGTGAGGCGGGGCCAGCGATGATTAAGGCCAATTCGGTGTCTCCGCTGACAGGCAGCGTCCTTGTCCTTAACCGGTTCTATATGCCTGTGCATGTGGTGTCCGTACGTCGCGGCGTTGTGCTGTTGTTTCGCGAACTGGCCGAGGTGATTCATGTCGAGCAGGGCCAGTATTTCAATTACGACTTTTGTGCGTGGCTGGAACTCAGCGAATTTATGGCCGCCGAAGACGAGTTTTGCGAACACCGCGAGTTCATTCGCTCGGTCAACTTTTATCTCGAAGTACCCCGCGTCGTGCGGCTGTATCATTACGACAAGGTGCCCCGTCAAACCCTGAGATTCAACCGTCGCAACCTGTTCGCCCGCGACGGCTACCGCTGCCAGTTTTGCGAGATCCAGTTTCCCACCAGTCAGCTCAGTTTTGACCACGTCGTGCCACGCAGCCGGGGTGGGCAAACCACCTGGGAAAATGTGGTCTGCAGCTGCCTGAAGTGCAACGGCCGCAAGGGGGATCGTACACCCGAAGAGGCCGGCATGCGACTAACCAAAAAGCCCGCGCGGCCCAGGCACAACCCCATGTTGTCGATCAAGCTGGACAATCCCAAATACGAAATCTGGCGGACGTTCCTGACCGGGTCGAACTTGTCGGTGGAAGTATAGGCGATTGCCGGAATGCCTACTCTGACCAGAGGGCATTTCAAAACCGGGTTGAGAAAGTTCGAAGTTCGTAGTCCCGCCAGTTCGTAGTCCCGCCAGTTCGTAGTCCCGCCAGTCCGTAGTCCCGCCAGTCCGTAGTCCCGCCAGTCCGTAGTCCCGCCAGTCCGTAGTCCCGCCTTCCGGCAGAATTTGTCACGATTCCGGCGACGGCCGGTACTACAAACAGGATTTTGGGCTCGTGGCGGACCTGAACATCCCTTTCCTATCCGTCCTTGTTTTGATCGATCAACGGTTCCTTGCGCTCGGTGATAACTTCGCAATTAGGCGCTTCATTGGCGTTGATCTCGATGTACTCCTTCCATTCGTCGGGTACATCGTCTTCGTGGAAGATGGCTTCGACGGGACATTCGGGCACGCAGGCTTCGCAATCAATGCACTCATCCGGATGGATGTACAGCATTGTCTCGCCTTCGTAGAAACATTCCACCGGGCAAACTACAACGCAATCCGTATAGCGGCAGCCGTCACATGGTTTCGTTACTACGTGTGTCACTTCCTGATCCTCCGGTCAAACCTGAATAACAAATCGCATCTGGCTACAGATCGCGTCTGTCGATGGGTCGGTAAATGGTGTATCGGCCGATCCCGCGTGATTGTTGAGCCATGGGCACCACGTGGAGACCGTGTCTTCGCGAAAACCCGCAGGTTTCCGTGACGTGCCCAAAATGTAGCCCTCCCCAAAATCGGTGTCAAGTTTCGATCAGGTCGGCCGGGACAGGGTAAATTGATCTTTGAGATGCGCCAACTAGAATTGGAATTTCAGGAAGTGCCGGTGGCCCGCCAGTGCATGGCCGGGCGGCTGGACACTGCCGCGACTCCCGATTCGACTCCCGATTCACGTCTGACTGAATGTACTGTGTTGGTTGACAACCCCGAAGTCCTTGAACTCGTTCACGCGTGTCTCCATGGCCGGCCCTTTGCCTGGCAGCGTTTCGTGGATCGTTTCCTGCCAGTCGTCCTGCAAACCGTGCAGGAAATCGACGTGCAGGCTTCACGTGGCTGGTCCGCACAACAGCAGGAAGAAATGACCCGGGAAGTCTTCGACCGGGTGCGACAGGATAATTACCGCCTGCTCAGGGAATGGGATGAACAGTCCGATTTCGAGACATGGCTGATTATTGCCATTCGTCGTATCACGTGCGCCGCCAGAGGGGATAACCAGACGGGCTAGCGCCAATCGAAACCCTGTGGTCGCTGCGGTCGCCAGGGTTGGCGTCGTGATTCGGCCGCCTCCGCCGCTCCGCCGCCGCCCTGTGCTGGTCTGTGCGCAGCAACGTTATTCAGATCAATCAAGGGCACGTCGGCCGGTGTCGGCATACTCCACGTGACCGCGGGATCGACGTACAGCGAATTGATGGTGTGACTCTGCAACTGGACGGTCAGTCGCGTGGTGTCGCCTTGCGGATCCACCACATTCAGTTCGATGTACTGCGGCAGTGTCGCCTCGTGCTCGGCATAATACCGGTGTTTGTCCGACTTGGCCCACGCCAGCAGCCGGTTTCGGGAATCGTAAACGGCCTGCTGCAGAATCACTCCGCTGCGGGGATGTAAAGTGATCACCCGTCTTCTCGGTCCACCAGGTCCGGGACTGGTTACATGCAACACGACAAAGCCGTCGTGCATAAAGGGGCCCGCCACCTGCCAGGAATCATCAAATTCCATCAACCCCATGGCATCGAACAGCCATTGTGGCTCCAGCCCCAGCGACTGCCGCAACTGGCTGGTTTGATAGTCGGCATGTCGGGCGTAGTAAATCGCGGGCTCCTGGCCTCCCATCGTGGACTTGTTGAAAATCCAGAAGCGCTCTTCATTACTACCGATGTCGACGCCCGAATCGGTCATGCTCATTACACCGACCTTCAGACGCATGCGCTGTGGCTGCTCCATTAGCAAAGTGCCGGAAGCCGAAACCGGCATGCCATCCATCACAACCTTGACACTGGATTTTAGCTGTTGCACGGCTTGAGCGTTGCGTTCGATGTTGGCCACCAGTTGCTCCGCTCCCGGTGTGGCTTCGAACACTACGGGCGCCGGTGGAACCCGCGGTTGAAACCACATTAGCGACTGGCAGCCACAAGTTGGCATTAGCAATGCGAGCAGCAGCAGGAACAACGCCGGGCGTGACCTGCAAGAATCATCGAAATGTCGCCGATTATCGCTCATTGGCTATTCCGGTGGCTGGTCCATAAACAATTGTTCGCCCAGGTCTTGCTGGATCTGGTTAATCTGATCGGTCGACAACTCAACCACCTGGATTTTCCAGGTGCGTTTCTGTTTCGGGTCACGCAATTCCATGAATTCGCCTGTCTCGCCCGAATCGACCAGTTGCAAGTACTTGCGTCGCAACAACACCAGCGCCATGACATACAGAGTGGCCCGGTGCCGCGGATCATCCTGCAGCGACTGGAAATACGACATCAACACTTCCCGCGGCGCCCAGTACACGCGGCCGCTGTCCGTTTCCGGAATGCTGGATTTCCACCAGCCGATGCAGGATTCGTGCGGACCCTGCCAGGCCTCCTCGCAATAGTCGCGTCGGTGAAATACGCCGCTTTCCTGAATCAATTCGGAAAAAAAGACTTCACCAGGACGTAGTTCGCGATCGGTGGACTGACAACGGCGGCTGGTTTTTTTGATCTGAAATTCCATCATCGAGTGGCAGCCGCGCGCAGTTACAGCGATCTGTCGAGCAAAAACTGCGAGACTCTAGTAAATAACCCGCCCCAACGTGAAGCCCAGGTTGCCAGTTACGGCATTAGCCCCGACGTGCTGGCAAGCGATACAGACAACGTGCTAGCAACCGCCAGTGTTTGACGACCGGCGATTGTCACTTTCGCTATTGTCCCAGGGGATGCCCATGTCATATCACGGGAGCAACTAGTCCAGCACCCTGCCAATCTGAAGGGACAGAAATGATCAGCAACTTCGGCTCTGGTCGCCGGCCATGCCGCGCAGCGAATTCTCACAACTCATCCGCCAGGCACCAGGGCAACCTGCAATTTGAAACACTGGAACCAAGACGCGTCCTGACCACAGGCGTCTTTGATGTCGGATCGGGTTTGCTGGAAATTGAAGTATCCGATGTCCTGCAATCGGTCATTAGCCACGATGGACAATTCGTAACGATCGACGGCAGTACGGACCTGGACCCAGGCGTGGACGGACTGCAACAGGCCGAGGTGGCCGATCTGGTACATCTTCGTATCCGGGGAACCGTGATACCCAGCAACTCATCGCAATCTCTGGTGCTGCAGGGCAATTTTGACCAGACCCACGCTCCCAATCTGGTCAGCCTGGTGGTGACGGGACTGAATCACGTTGTCATCGACGGCACATACGATATCGGTCATCACTTTACGGTCGGCATGGTGAACGATCCGTCATTTGTGCAAACGCGAGTTGGAACGACGGCCAACGCCCGGCTGACGGTCAACGGTCCGGCAGCAGTCTTTGCGGCCAATGGTCATACAGATTTTGCGGAGGGCACCGTTGACCTGCGCGGACCATTGACCCTGTGGACTTACTCGCCCGGCACAGAAACCAGCTTCGTCAACACCGGACCAATGCAGCTGGACCATGTACGCGTGTTTGGTGATTTGCGAGTGGAAGCGCCCGAGATCACCGATCCGCCGGACGCATGGATCGGGGTCACAGGGATGACACATCTGAAATCCGATTCCATTCGGCTGGGCGAAAGCAACAGCGACTTGCTGGATTTTCGCAAGCTGAATTTCAAGTCGACCGGTGACGTCAACATTTCGGACGATAACGCAATTGAACTGATTGGTGCCAGTTACGCGGAGGAAGTGAATCTGGTCGCTGCAGAAGCCATCCATGATGCCATCCGCGCCCGCACCAATATCACGGGTCTGGCCACCTTTACCGCTCCGCATGTCGGCCTGGGTGAACGCGGCATCGACGAATTCAATGCTGGCAGCCTGACGGTCAACTCAACGGGTCATGTGCACATATCGGAAGACAGCGACATGCTGCTTTCCGGCAAGAACTCGGCGGACAGCATGAATCTGTTGACCAATGGCACACTGGCCAATCAGGACCAGGCCATTGTCAACGTGGCCCAATATTTTGGCGTTCAGGCCAACCAGGACATTCTGATCGGCACTGCCAGCAATGACGTGTTTTCCAGTGGCACCGTGTACTTTGCCGCTCCCAACGGCAAGGCAACGATTCACGAGAATGGTGATATGCACATCCTGGAATCCAAAAACATCGCCATGGAAGTGGATTTGCTGGCCGAGGGCGATTTGACCGACAGCCAAACCGGCGGGATTAATGTTACCGGACATGCACAATTGGCTGCCGGCGGCGACATCCTGCTGGGTGATTCGAAATATGACTTGTTCAACGCCGGATCCGTGAACTTCAATTCCGCCAACCAGGTGTTGATCTCCGAAAACAGCGACATGCTGGTTACCGATGCCAATACGGCTGGCGATCTCTTGCTGGCTTCGGCGGGAGTGTTGACGGACAACAGCGGAGCGACCACCAATGTGCCGGGACCGGCCAATTTGTCCGGCAATCTGATTTCGATGGGGCACAACGGCCTGTTTGAATCCGACACTTTGATTCTGAATTCCCGTGGCGCTGCGATCGTGCATCAGGCCGGCGATATGTTGCTGGACCAGAACTCCCGGGCCAACATCTTCCATTTGAGCGCCGACGGCGTCATTGAGAATACGCCCGGCTCAACGATCATTTCCACGGACCTGCTGGACGTCGCGGCCCAGAGTATCTCCATGGGGCTGTTCGACGGCGACATGCTGATGAGTGGTGGATTGCAATTCAATTCGGCAGGTGAAGCTCGAATTGCTGCCGACAGCGATATCCTGCTGCAAAAAAACAGCTTTGCAAATGCCTTTGAGCTGATTTCATCAGGTGACGTGCAAGATGCAGCCACGGCGGAAGTAATCGCGAACACATTCGCGAGTGTGCATGGCGTCGATGTCATTCTGGGCGACCAGGACACCGATTGTTTTATGGTCAACAGCGGCGCATTCTCGATCCTTGCCTCGGGCACGCAAAACGTCCAGTTGGACAGCTGCTCGCCCTGATAAAAGGGGGCGGGTGAACTTCGCGTGCTGGACCGCAGGCTGGCGTTAAAAATGCGGCTCGCAGGCGGTGACCCGTTCAATTTCCGGTTGCCAATTGTTATCCTCCAGAGCTGGGACCCATTATCCGGATCTGATGGAAACACGAGGCAACACGATGACCACTTCGACGACGTCGACCCTCAGGTATTTTCCGCCCATGGGCGTCTACGAGACGCTGTTTAAATTCCTCGACGTCTGCGGGAAATACATGGGGGAACCCGGCACCCACCCGTGGGCCCAGGGGTTCCCGGTCACCAGCCAGTTGCCCAATGGTCCGGAATTGCCTGGCTCGGTCAGCTTTGACAGCAGCGATCTGAAGTACCCGCCCGCTACCGGCATCCCGCAACTGTTATCGGCCATCACGGAATACTACAACCATTTTTACGACGCCGGCATCAGCGAGGACAACGTTTGCGTGTTTGCCGGGGGCCGGCCCGGCATTTTTGCCACGGTCGCATTTCTGCCGGCGGAATTCGAAATCCTCATCGAGGAAACCGAGTACACGCCGTATTACGATTTGCTGCATCTGCTGGACCGCTCTCACCACATCATTCCCAGCCATGAAGGCAATGCCTTTCAACCGAACCTCGACGATTACCGGCAAGCGTGGTCAACGATGGGGCAGGGCGGACGTCAGTTTTATATCAAGAGCAATCCCTGCAATCCCACGGGCGTGACGTGGACGGGCGACACGTTGCGCGAACTGGTCGATTTCCTGATTTCCGGCGAACATGGCGGCCTGATTGACGAAGCTTATGAGTTTTTCAGCCAGGCCGGGCCGGAAAGCGCCTTGAAGTACATTCCCAATATCGATGACACCAACCTGTTTGTTTCCGGAGCGGCGACCAAGAATCTGCAAGTGCCCGGCATGCGGATCGGCTGGATCGTTTCGTCCAAACGCAACATCGAGATTTTCCGCAACTACTCATCCATTGGCATGGGCGGCGTATCGCGACCTGCCCAGTTGTACGTCAGCCAGCTGCTGGAAACCGCGCGTGTCAAGCACGCTCGTCAGGCCATTGCCGAATATTACGACTCGCAACGCCAGTTTTATGGCCACGCCCTGGCCGATCTCGGTATCCAGCTGTTTACCGGCACCGGCGGCTTTTATCACTGGGGCAAGTTGCCGGGAGAGCTGAACGCAGACGAATTGAACCGGCGTTTGTTTGAATACGATGCTGCGATCCTGCCCGGTCGTCTGTGTGATATGCATCGCCACGGCGAAAACGGTGACTCGAATCGCTTCATGCGCTTTTCCTTCGGGCCGCTGCTGGAGGAATCGCGACAGGAAGATGTCGAAATCCTCAGCAAGTGTCTGGGCCAGCAGACAACTTGAACCCGACGATCGCGGGCCTATTCCGGGATTCGTTCCAGCACAAAGAAGGCGACGGGAAGCCGGGCATGTCGTCCCATGCGAACGGTCGCCCGGCCCAGCATGTGATTGTCATCCAGTTTGACAACCTGGTCCCAGATCGCGCGCGTCGCATCACGATTGTTGCCGGCGCGATAATTCAGTACCAGGCCGTGGCTGAAACGGCCGTGGCCCTGCGGCGGTTCTACGGCAAACCGGCCCTGGCGTTTGACTTCACCGGTGCACGGGGCCACGATCGGTTTCCACCCGCAACAGGCCAGCTGATGATCGGAAACCTGATGCACCATGATGTTGTCGCCATACACACAGCCATTGACCAGATAGAATTGCTTGATGAACTGCCGGTCGATGGCCACGGTCGCCGGACCCTTGTTCACTCCACGCCACGTGCCCAGCAACTCGTGCGGATGCGGAGCACGGTGACAACGCATCAGCCGGCGGTAATAGTGCAATCCGTGATTGCGGACATACATGGCGGGATGAGTCATACGGAAGTCGTAATGGATGACGGGATCAGCGAGAACCGGCTGCTCCGTTTGAACGACATCAACAGAGGCGACAGGTTCGGAATTGCCATCGGTTACTACCGAGTGCGTCTCCTGCACAGGCAACGCAAAACTGGTTTGAGTGACGGGCTGAACGGTGATGGACTCGACGGGTTCTTCCTCTGGCAATTCATCGTCGTGCACTGCATCGAGAGCCGGAAATTCCAGAACGGATTCAATTACCGGCTCGTCCTCTTCCAGATTCGAGGCAGCGATGAGCAGCGATTCCTTGACCACGGCAGGCATAACAACCTGCGGCTCGTCCGACTCACCGGCCGGGTCGGCAGGCTGCGAGGCCATCATCGCATCATCGTAGCGCGGGATGAAATTCAGGTCGGCAATCGGGTCTCCATCGAGAGGAGAAATTCCACCCGGATGGCATTGGTCAAAAACGCTGAAGAGAACCAGCAGGACAGCCGAAGCTACAAAGCCGGAACCGAGAAATCGAAAATACATTGGACTGCCTGATGAGGAGGATCGACGGAAGGCGGAGAAACAACTGGCAATCAATCAGGCAATTGGCGTACCGCGGTTCCGCAGACGCCTGTTTTCCGGGTTATCCCGCGTTTTTTGCGGCGAGAACAAAAACGCGATGTTGCAATGCAACATCGACGAGGCTTTTTGGCAACATCCCGACCGGGATCAGCGGCCCGCCGAATCCGCCATTCAGGAATGATGCAACAGTGTCTGTACTACACAAAGCTCTCGAAGAAGCGGTCAAGAACGGCGAATCGTTCCGCCAATCGCTCCCCTGATTCGGCAGGAGTTTCTCCTGCGAAACGCGGACCGGTCGCCGGATTGAAGGGCTCGTTAACTGCCGTCACCTTGAACTGGCCTTCCTTTGGCCCCGCGATATTCGCCAGTCTATTCACGACGGCCCAGATTCCCGTCCATTCCGCGGTAAACAGGATACAGGGTCCTTACCTGCAGTCCAGCAAACGCTGCCCGCAAGATTTTTGAAAAGAATTTCGCTGGTGGTAGTTTCCACCTGGTTTCATAACGCGGAGAAAGCGATAACTTGATGTTCCTGAACCCATCGGTGAAATTACCACCGTGTAAGCCAGCGCTCGGGCGCTTCCGATCCTGTACTGAAGTCGTACTGTGACAACCGAAGGCAAGAAAAATACCGGTCTCGACGAGACTGCCTACGAGCTGAAACCAGGGCAGACCTACGTGCCGCTGGTGATCGCGGACAATGTGGCCGAGACGACGATCAAGGCCGTGGTATCCGGAATTGTGCTGGGTATCATCTTTGGCGCAGCCAACGCCTATCTCGGTCTGATGGCCGGGCTGACCATCAGCACCTCGATTCCGATCGCCGTGTTGACCGTCGTGGTGTTTACGGGACTGAAGGCCACAACCGGCCGGGGACATACGATCCTCGAAGCCAACATGTCGCAGACGATCGGTTCGGCCAGTTCGTCGGTGGCTTCCGGAGTGCTGTTTACGATTCCGGCCCTGTTTCTGTGGGGTGTATATCCGGATCTGGCCCAGCTGAGCTTGCTGGCCATGGCGGGCGGGCTGCTCGGCGTACTCTCGATGATCCCGCTGCGGCGGTATCTGATCAAACGCGAACACGGCAAGCTGCCTTACCCGGAAGGTCTCGCGTGTGCGGAAGTTTTGGTGGCATCCGAATATGGTGGGCGTCAGGCGCGGGGCGTGTTTTGGGGACTCGGCTTTGGCGCCCTGTTCAAGTTGTTGACGGACGGCCTGAAGGTCGTGGCCTCACCACTGCAAGTCGGCTACTGGAAACTGGAGCTGGCCGTCAAGGTTTCGCCGGCCTTGATTGGTGTCGGGTATATCCTCGGCCCGTGGATCGCCACGGTGATGGTCGCCGGCAGTGCCTTGTCGGCATTTGTCATCATCCCGATTATCGCAGTATGGGGTCAGTCGCTGGTCGAGCCGCTGTACCCGGAGACCGAAAAGCTGATCAGTGCCATGACGGCCGGCGAGATGCGGGAAAAATATATTCGCTACATCGGTGCCGGCGCCGTGGGCGCAGCGGGCATCATTACGTTGATCCGTTCGTTCCCGGTGATGATCGAATCGTTCCGGCTGGGCGTCAAACAGATCGGCAAGAAAAGCGACGCAGAGGCTGCCGTGCCCCGCACCGACCGTGACTTGTCGTTTCGTTTTGTGCTGGGTTTTGTGGCCGCCATTTTGCTGGTGCTGATTTTCGTCCCGGGCATTTTGGGCTTTCTTGACAGCGTCGCCGTGCGGGCGATTGCTGCATTGATGATCGCCATCTTTGCGTTCTTCTTTGTAACTGTCGCTTCACGCATCGTCGGTCTGGTCGGTGTAACTTCCAATCCAACGTCCGGGATGACGATTGCGACCCTGCTGGGCACCAGCCTGATTTTTCTGGCCATGGACTGGACCGACCTTTATGGCAAGGCGACAGCCTTGATGGTAGGAACCGTGGTCTGCATCGCCGCCTCGATTGCCGGTGACACTTCCCAGGACCTCAAGACCGGGTACTTGCTCGGTGCGACGCCGTGGCGGCAACAGTTGGGTGAATTGCTGGGTGTGATTACGGCGGCCTTTTTCGTTTGCCTGACAGTGGTCGTGCTGGACAAAACGATTGGTATTGGCAGCGAAGAACTGCCAGCACCGCAAGCGGTATTGATGAACCTCGTCATCAGTGGCGTGATCGATCAGGATCTGCCGTGGACACTGATCGGGATTGGAGTGGGTATTGCTGTGGTGGCGGCGCTTTGTCGTTTACCGTCACTGCCGTTCGCCGTCGGCGTGTATCTGCCACTCAGCACCATGGCCGCCGTGTTTGTCGGTGGCATGTTGCGCTGGCTAATCACTCGTAACCAATCGGATGCAATCGCCAATACGCGTCGCAAACAAGGCGTGCTGTTTGCCTCCGGTCTGGTCGGTGGCGAAGGCTTGATGGGCGTCTGTCTGGCGGTGGTTGTTTTGGCGACGGGTGAAAAGATCACTGGCCTCTCGCTGAATCTTCCCTTTTGGGCACCGACATTGATCTCCTTGATCGCGATTGCGGCCATCGTCTGGCTCATCGGCCGGTCGGCGCTGGTCAAAGATGAATAACGCAAGATCTCAAAGGCTGAGTGCCACGGTTGGCTGATCCAACCGTGCCGTTTGTCCAGGCACTGCCGGGCGAGCCAGCAGTGGCACCCGGTCGATTTGTGGCGGTGGCTTCCAGTCGCCGTTTTTGAAATGCACTTCCTCTATGGGCTTATGTTGGGGTGCGAGGCCCTTCGCAGGCCACGGCGGCTGGAAGCCACCGCTACTTCACATACGTCGCTAGCGAAGCTGCCTGGATTAGTGTTGGAGACCATGCACGCAGAAAATTAAACTGCTGCGAAGGCAGTCTCTCGTTAATGTCAGGTCGAACACATGCATTCCAGATTATTGTCCTTGTGGTGGGTTGTTCTATTCACGGTAATCCTGTGTCAACCACTGCTTGCCCAGGAAACCACGGCACAGCCAGAAGAATCAGCTACGACCGAGCAAGCTGCTGACGCATCCAAAGTCACCGTGCTTGACACACTGGAAAAGGCCATGTCGGGCGACGGCGAAGCATGGCAGGACCTGCTGGCTCGATTTCTGGTGCCGGCGCTGATCGCGCTGGGCATTCTGATCGTCGGCTATTTTGTGGCGTCGTTTCTCGGGCGCATTGTCGGCGCGCAGGTATCCAAACGTGTCGATCTGACGCTGGGACGGTTCCTGGCCCAAACCATCAAGTACGGCTTGATGGTGCTGATCTTTTTGAGCGTCCTCGGCTTTTTCGGCGTGGACGTGACGAGTTTCGCTGCCGTGATTGCGGCCATGGGATTCGCCGTCGGCATGGCGTTGCAAGGCACGTTGTCCAACTTTGCCGCTGGCGTGATGTTGCTGGTGTTTCGTCCGTTCAAGGTGGGCGAGTTCATTTTGGTCGGTGGGGAAAGCGGCACGGTCGAACAAATCGACTTGTTCACCACTCGCATCAACACTCCTGAAAACCTCCACGTCATCGTGCCCAATTCGCAGGTATTTGGCGCGACGATTACCAATTACTCTCGCAACGGCACTCGGCGAATCGAAGTCACCGTCGGCGTGGACTACACTGCCGATCTCGACCGCACGCGTCGGGTACTCGAAGCCGCGCTGGCCGAGGTGCCCGGTGTGCTGAATGATCCACCTGCCGAGGTCTACCTCAGCGGTCTCGCTGATTCCAGTGTGAACTGGACGATGCGCGCGTGGAGTCGCACCGCCGACTTCCGCGGCGTCACCGAAAAGATGATGGAAGCCGCCAAGAAAGGACTCGACCTAAACAAAATCGGCATCCCGTTTCCACAGCTTGACGTGCATGTGACCAGCACGGGCAATAGCCACGCCGCCTGAACAGCGTGATCCCTACGCCAAAAAAAAATCCTCGTCCTCGTCCTCGTCTTCGTCCTGTTTGATTCCGGACTGGCGTATTTCCCGTCAAATTGAAGCCTCCGACTGGAACGCGCAGGCAGGGATATTCGTCATATCTCCGGTGTGTTGAATCGTTACATGGCATTTACGTAAACGCAGCGGTGTTTGCGCTATGATGCCCATATAGGAATGCTTTGTGTTTCGAAATTGGAGTGAGAGGCAACAATGAACGCTGCTTGTCGATGTTCGGTTTCCAAACTTGTCATTTGTGCCTTAATCGGACTGACGATTGTTCTTTCGTCTCAAACCGGAACAACGATCGCCGGCGATGCGAACAACTGGTTGCAGGAAGAATCTGACACTCAGGCAGAATCAACGGACGATGATCCGTCCCTTCACGCGATCTCCGGAAACTTGTGGTACACCACGTATTTCTATACGGCAGGCGAAGCCATCATTCATGGCTTTGAAGATGACACGCAAGTGCGATTGATTTCGGTGGATCAGGGCGGAACGGTTTTCTCGGGAACCGTCAACGCCAACGAAGCCAAACAAGTGAATACCGGCGCTGGGGTATTCAGTTTTGTCGCCAACAAAAAGGCCAGCATTCTTGTGGGCACTCCCAGCTCCTGCGCGGTAGTCGGCTACTGGCTTCGTGATCAGGATGGCAGCTTTCGCGCCCAGCGGCTGTTTTCGCACTTGCCGAGCAATTCCAGCCATTCGCAGGACTGTCGGGTGGTCGTCTGGGCCTGGGAAGATATCGAAGTCACGATCAGCGACCTGACCGCAGACAAGCTTGTCGACAAGGTGAAGATTGAGGCAGGCAAGTTCCATGAAATCACCGGCGAATCGCTGGGAGAAATAAACAACCATATCATCGATTTCCAGGCCAACAAACCGTCCATGAGCGTGCAGGTCTACTATGACGAGGGCTATTTTGTACCTTCCGAGTCTGGACGGGGCGCGGGTCGACTGTTTTACACCTATGTCGGCACCATCACCAACAATGAAAACGACCTGAACCTCATCTCTTACTACACGGATACAAAAGTCCGCGTTGAGGACGCCGTCAGTGGCGAAGAGATCTTTTCTGGCACCATTGCAAAAGGCCAGATACACACAATCACCCAGTCCGGTCGCTATGTGAAGGTCACATCAGAGCATGAAATCTCTGTACTCGTCGCGCCCTGCAAACACTACAGCGGAATCTACGCCGAACATCATTTCGGAGTCGGTGGTGAAGGAACCGGCATCGACCGCGAGTTTCTGCTGACGACCACCCGGGAGCTGTGGGTATTTTCGTATTACCCCATGAACAATGTGCAGGTATACAACGCCCTGACCAATGAGCTGGTCTGGCAAGGTGTGCTGGAAAATGGCCAGGTTCAGGGCGTACACCCCGGGCAGGGTTTCTTTCGCGTTGAATCCGCAAAGGGCGTCAGCGTGATGGGCGGTGCGGCAAGTTGTGGTGCCGAATTCTCGCCGGCAACGAGCCTGTTCGCCATCGACGAAGCGTTGTTCAAGGTCGTGCAAATCATTCGTGAAGAGCGGCAACGCAACGCAGCTGCCATGGGCCAATCGCTAACTGAAGCACAGCTAAACGCACCACTCACCGATGATGAAACCAAACGTGCCAACGAGTATGTGCGTCGTGAGACTGGGGATGCTGATTACTCTGAGAGCGAATTCGGTGCCCGGCTTCGTGAGATCCAGAAAAATCAAATGCAGAATCAACAACAGAACCAAAAGAAGCAGGACGGTGATAAGGGGCAGGAAAACGATGTTGAAGAAGAGTCCGACGGTGACGAATAACGGACTCCGCAGCTGTCAAGGCCCACGGTCGCCGATCGCTCCGCGATCGTGTCGGTACCAAAATCGATCGTTGCGACTACCACAAAAGCGCGACGCGCCAGCGAGGGATCATGACCGCTGCCCCTCGCTAGCCAGATTTTTCGTCGGTCGACGTAGGTCATTGGTACAACAACAATACACAAACATGAGTTATCCAAATACGTGAAAACTCCTGTAGCGCGTCGGGCTGTTGTACATTCTCACAGCTCTTTATTCGATCGCTCTGTGATCGTGGCGCGTTAGCGAAATGACAGAGCCTGTGGCACCCGTGCGAGACAGACGACGCACAATTCGTCAACCGAATCTGGTCCTGGTTACTCAGGCAGATAGGCGGCTGGCAAGCGTGTTGTCTCATATCCCTTGCTACGTCCCTTCTTGATCAGCGGTAGAAAGATTCCCGTTGTCATCACTGGCAGCAACACGATCACCCACAGCTTGCGAAGGACAGACAGGTTGCCCGTGCCGAAGAGCACAATCGGGAACAGGATCAAAAGGAGTACCGAGGCAATAAGACCAGCCCACGACGCATAAAACCACAGGTTATTTCCCTGAGTGAATCGAATATTATCGGCGTAAGGCTGCAGTCGCTGGTGCAGACCACGAACGACTTTGAGATATTTTGCATCCATTGCCGGGTCTTTTTTGCCATACAGGGCATTGGAGAAAACGATTTTTGTTGTTCGGCTTTGGACGATGCAGCGATACACCATGGTTCCGGCATGGGCGGGTGACGTTCCATCGCACACGAGTGTCACGGATTTGACATCAGCGAATTCGATACGGGACTTTTCTACACCGTTGCGTGTGCGAACCAACGCATCGTTGCCAAGACTGACTTCTTCGGGTTTTGAAAACAGTGTGTGACGTTGATTGATTTTCATTGATGTTCCTCCCGACCCTGGCCGGAATTGACTTTTGAACTGGATTCGCCTTGTGAAGCGGGTAGAGCGATAAAGATGTTTCACACACGAAACAAGCCAGTTGGCTACCTGTGACACCAAAATCCAGACAAAAGCGAAATATCAATGAAAACGGCTCACATTTCATTGATACCCTGGAGGCGATCGCCGACCAGGTCTTCGTCAGCGGTCACTTCGACCGTTTCCGCTTTGTTGATCGGTTCGCCGCGACCTGGTCGCAGTCCGATCCATTCAACCTGGCCGGTGGCGGGACAGTTAGCGAGGATGTCGGCCATGCGTGGCTGTGTGGAGGACATGGACAATTGACTCCATTACCGCATCAACCCAGGCATGACCGGCTGCAGACCGAATTCATCCAGGACTTCCTGCTGATTTTCACCGCCAAAGTCGGCGAATGCTCGATCAATCACTTCCAGCGAACTCAACCTGGATTGTGTCGGTTCGGCGTGTGCCCCCAGTAGCGGTGGACTGACCGTTTCATTGGCTGAGGGAGCTTGGACAGCCTTAAACTCGTCGGGCATTAGCGGCCGCACTTGTACGCGGTCATCAGTCGGTTGAGGCGATCGAATTGCTAAACCAGCTGCATGAGAAACTGGAAACTGCCGAGTTCAAGGCAAACGGATATTCGCCGGCGGCTGTGTGGTTTTATCTGGCCATGGCGTTGAACGAGCAAGGTCACGCCGAGCAGGCCGACGAGTGGCTCGATCGCGCGAGCGCCTGGTGCGACAACAAGTCAGTCACGGACGAATCCGTGGAAACTTGGGATCTTCGATTGATCAATCGCCTGCTGCGCGAGGAAGCTGCCCTATCAGACGATAGGGATAAGAATTAGACGGGTTGAGGTTCTTACCCAGCGGGCGTCGCTGAGAGTCGGCGGCTGGAAGCCACCGCTACGGGAATGGCGACTAGCCAAATAGTTGCTTGATGATCGTGCCGTCGCGCACGATGGCCACCGGGCGGCCGACGCTGGTGTGGTATTCCTTGCGGTGGTCAATGCCGAGGGAATGGAAGAACGATGCGGCGACGTCCTCGGGCTTGAAGCCTTCATGACGCGGTGCCGAAGCCGAATCGTCGCTTTCGCCAATCACCTGGCCGCCACGCACGCCGCCGCCGGCCATCAGCATGAACATGCAACGTGGATAGTGATCGCGGCCGCCTTCGGCACTGCGGGTATTGATCTTCGGTGTGCGACCGAATTCGCCCGAGGCGTAAACCGTCGTGGAATCCAGCAGACCCTTCTGCTCCAGACCAACCAGCAATCCGGAAAGCCCGGCGTCCAGTTTTGGCAACAGGTCATTCTTGAGCCGTGTGAAGTTGTTCTGATGTGTGTCCCAGCCGCCCAGCGTAATCGTGACAAAGCGAACGCCGGCTTCCACCAGCCGACTGGCCAGCAGGCAGCTTTGGCTAAACCCGTCTTCACCAAACAAACTGCGGAAACTTTCGGACTCCTGGCTCACGTCAAACGCCTGGCGAGTGCGGCGTGATGTGATCATGTCAAACGCCTTCTGGCTGAATTCATCCAGCCCGCTCAGCAAATCATCGTTTTCCTGAATGGTATGGAAACGGGTGTCGAGGTCACGCAGCAAGGACTGCCGTCGTTCAATTTCCTCCAGCTTGATGCCACCGAACAGCTGAATACCGCGGACATTGAACGGCTGGCCCGGTTGCGGCACGGCGTTGGTGATCAGCGGGGCGTATTTGACACCCAGATGACCGGGCCCCTGGTTTTCACGCGGAATGGCAACATAGGGTGGCAGATCCCCGGGGGCCGTCAGTTCCCGTGTCACGACCGCACCCAGTGCGGGATACTCGAATGACGGCGTGGGCCGGTTGCCGCTAAACACAAATTTCTGACCGAGTGGATGAGCGCCCAGCGTGTGTGACACACCGCGGATGATCGCGTATTTGTCGGCGCACTCGGCCATCTTTGGCAAGTGCTCGGAAACCTCGATTCCCGCAACGTTGGATTTGATCGTGGCAAAGCTGCCGCGAATTTCGACCGGACCATTCGGCTTGGGATCGAAGGTGTCGATATGCGAGGGACCGCCGACCAATTCGACAAAGATGGCCGACTTGCCGCGGGCAGTTTCATCGACTTGACCGGCACTGGCCAACCGCAGGTAGCTGCTCATAGTCAATCCGGCCGCGCCCACTGCGCCCACACGAATCGCGTCGCGGCGTGTAACACCATCACATTGTCGATATCGTTTCATGAGTTCAATCTCGCTTGATTCGAGTACCCTCTCCCCGTGTGGAAGAGGGCAGTGTGAGGGGGATCATGCCTCTTTGTTGGTGATCATTTCCACTCTTTGCCACGCATTTCTTTCGCCGCTTATTTCACTCGTTGTAGTGCGTTGACGCTGCCATCAACCCTCACCCGCCGCTACGCGGCGACCCCCGTCGCGCCGGGATCTTCGACTCTCCCATTCCTCGGAGAGGTGGCAAGGCCAAAATGCGCTGTCAGTGATTCACAATAAATTCTTTCGTATTCAGCAGGCTCCACATGATGCCACGCATGCCGTTGGCCAGCTCCCTTTCCTCCGCCAGATAGGTCTGACATCGTTCGATCTCGGCGTCGGTGGGGGGTCGGCTAAGCGTGCGCAACCACGCTTCCGTAATCAGAGCCTCGCGATCGACCGGGCGAGTATCCCTGACAAATACGCGGGCGCGTTGCCTTAGCGGTGCAATATTTTGTTCCAGTCTGCGAACCTGCTCCAGCGTTTGTGCGGCCTTTTCGTCCTCACCGCGATTTTTGAGTTGCGTCAGAATGACTCTTAGCTGCCGCCTCCGCTCTTCCTGCCGGACGAGTTGCCGCCGCTCCTGATTGGTCAGCGGCTGGGAACCCAGTTCCTGATCCAGCTGACCCAACCAGCCGTCACGCTGAGCCAGCGAGGTGTGAATGTCGCGGTCGTTCTGCAGATAGACTGTCTGGATCAGGCTCGTTTCATCCGAGCGCTCACAATCGCATGTGCTGACTCGCTGTGACTTGCCAAAAATACGCAGGGCAAATGCCGGATTGCCTGCGCGTCCGCGTCCACGTGGCAGGGCGGTTCCGGGAATGGCAATGGCGCGTTCGGCGGTTTGCTCGCGAAACTGCTTGTTACGTTTTGACGCAGCCGTCGCCTGAGTCACGGCGTCATACATGACTTCGGCCGGCAAACGCCGGGGCAGGGCGCGGCTGAAGTTGCGTCGATCGTTTTGATTCGTTTCATTCGGCTGCCACGACAACTGATATATGTGGCTGCCCGTAATTTCCCGATGCAGCCATTTCAGATCGTAGCCGTTGGCGACAAACTCGCTGGCCAGGTAATCCAGCAACGCGCCATTGCTCGGCGGATTGGCCAGATTCAAATCATCCGGCGGATCGACGATTCCCACACCGAAGTAGCGTGCCCAGACCCGATTCACAATCGCCTTGGCAAAGTAAGGGTTGTCGTCTCTCAGCATCCAGTTCAGGGCTGGTTCGCGGGCGTCGGCGTAATCGGAAAGCTGCACCGAGTCGCTGCCCAGCAGGATGGCGTCAGTGTAGAAACGCGTGCGATTGCGATTTCGAAGCTTCTGCTTCTGTTCCGGAGTCGTTGCCTGTTGAATCTGTTCCCGCAATTCCCGCTGGGCCTGCGCCAGATCGTCGCGACTCCTGCGCGGCTGATTCACAACCAGTTCGGGAAACGGCACGGTCTTGCCATCCCGCACCGCCTGGGTCAATGTGCGTCGCAGGTTGCCGCCACGCGTGTTTTTCGGGTCGACCCCGATCGCCTCAAACAGTGCCGCCACTTCTTCGGCCTCGCTGCGTCGCGCCGGTCGCTGTGGTGGTGAAATCGAGACGCCGGTAAAAAAACGCGAAAACTGTGTGAAGTCGTCTTGCGTCCACTGGTCAAAGGGATGCTTGTGGCACTGGGCGCATTGCAGCCTGACACCAAGAAAAGCGTGGGCAAAGCTGATCGCCCGGTCATCGCCCTCGCGAAATTCCCGTCGCATCCAGTAATAGGGCAGCGAATCGCCGGACGCGAAACCCTCACTGGAACGATCCGCGGCGTCCGCGCTCATGCGCTGGCAGTATTCCGTGTACGATTCGCCCTCGTTGCGGCTGACCGACATGACCAGACCCGAAACGATCTGGTCGTAAGGCACGTTTTTCTCGACACGCCGGTAAATCCAGTCGTACCAGCCGCGGGCGGCCCCATTGCCATAGGCAACATTGTTCAGTTGCTGCGAACTGTTGCCGGTCAGGTCACATAGAAACGTGGTCCACCATGCGGCATAGGCCGGCGACTCAAGCAACTCGTCAATTTTTCTGGTTCGCTTGTCCGGTGATGCATCGGCCAGAAACTCGCGAATCTCCTCAGGCGAGGGCAGCGTACCGCTAATGTCCAAACTGGCCCGCCGCAGGAATGTCGCGTCATCGGCCAATTCCGAAGGACGGATACCCAGTTTGTTGAGCTTTTCAATCACCAGTTGATCGATACGCGTCGGATTCGCAAACGGCGTCTCGCCGGTCGACAACGTTTGGCCGACCGGATTGAGCACCGGTACGGACTCCACGGCGTTGTCATAGAACACAATCACGTGCGTGTCGCCAACACTTCCGCCGCTGACCAATCCGTTTTCGGTGATGCCGGCGACTTCGGGATCGTTAGACTGAAAACGAGCCAGGGGCGTCACATCCTCACGCGTGCCGTTGCTCCAGGTCGCCACGACCTGCAATTGATCACGCTGCTCGGGCGAGGTGATGACCTCGGTTGGCGTAACATCGAGGCTGAGCAGTCGCTGCTGGTCATCGGCCTCCGCTCCGCCGCCGGCAATCCAGTTTTCAATCAGCCGGTATTGCCAGCTGTTCTTTTCGTAACGCAAACCGCCTTCATGAAAATCGGCATCGGTCGGCTTGGTCAGGATCATGCTTGCGGCCGGGTCATCCAGATCGACACGCCAGGCCCCGTCTTCCAGCAACGCCTGATGGTCCGTGTCGAAGTCATATCCAAACAGGGAGAGACGAAACCCGCCCTGTCCCTGAAACGAACCGTGACAGGCGCGACCATTGCAGCCCAAACGACCCAGCAGTGGGCTGACATGACGCTGGAAATCCGGCGTTTCTGTATTGGTGCCCGCAAAACGTTGATCAACCGGCGGCAAAACATCCGCGTGTTCACCGGTCGCTACAAATGGTTGAACCGTTGGTGAAGGTTGACCCGAGATGGCAACAAGTAGACCGAGCAGACCCGGCACCAGGGAAATCAAAACCAATCGATTGTTGGAAACACCCATGTACACTCGCCCACGTCGTTTCGTCTGTTATGAAGTCTTGTTCGCAAGACCAACCGCGTCATGCTGACTGGTCTTTGTCGTCGTCAACAAGCTCGACGAATTCCACGCGATCGCCGACGCTGATTTGACCGTTCTCAATCACACAGGCCGTAATGCCTCCGTGGCCACGCATGGCATTATACCCGCCCGGCCCCAGCTTGCGTTCCATTTGTGAACATGGGGCGCAGGGGCCGGTTCCCTGCAAAAGCACATTACCAATCCGGAATCGAGTGCCCTTGAGCGCGGTCAGGTTAATACCGCTGACCACGATATTGCGCCGGGTCCGTCCCGGGTCGATCGAGTCGCGACCCAGCATGGCAGCGACCGCGTCCAGATGTTCACGCTGGATCAACGTCACCTGTCGCTCGGCGCCGGGCCGTCCCTGAAAACGATCTCCGTCCAGTCCCTGATCGGTGGTGGCCCGAACCTTTTTCACTTGTTGAACCGGTTCACCCCGACCGGGCCGCAGGCCGATCCATTGAACCTGGCCGGTTGCGTGAAACGCGGATCGGATTTCGGACATGCGTGGCTGGGCGGAAGACATGGGCGCTTTCTTGTTCGGATAAAAAGTATCGTAGTCGATTTGGTACCACTCACCAACGCTGCGTTTGCGCGACGCGACGAATAAAGTCAACGTTTTGGTTGAGGTTAAAGTTAAAGTTGGTTCCTGCGGCGCAACGGTTGCCTTACCCTGAAGATCCCGAACATTCAATTTAACCTTGACTCCAGCAGTCAGTCTCGCACTTTACAACAGCCTGCCACTTCTTCGGTTGGACATTCCTTGTTTGATATTCTGCGGCTCCGTGCCGGGGTTGAATATCGAATATCGAACACGGAATCTCGAAATTCGAAGTTCCGGCAGTGCAACAGCGAATGTCCAATGTCCAACAACGAATCTCCACGGCAGAATTATGCCGGGTCATTGACTGTGGCCCGGATACTCTCGCAGGCCGTGGGGCCCAGGGCGTGATACGCGGCGATCACGCCCGCCAATCGCCGGCGTAATGCACGCCATAGGGCTCGGCATCTTGCTGGCACATCTCGAATAATCGCTTTGCGATCTGCCGTACGTGCAACTGGTCATGGGCCGCCCAGGCCGCCAGCACTTCACCGGCCTGAATCGGTCCAAACCGCGGGTGCTCATAAGCATGATCCCAGTCCGGGTTTTCCAGTTCGCGCAACCAGCGCACCGATTTTTCACGTTCATCGAGAAACCGTTGCAACACCTCGTCCATTTGCTGTTCGTTGTAAGCTCGCGATACCGCGACACCTTCGGGATCGATCGGCGGCCACGGCTCGGCCGGGTCACGCAACGTCAGCTCGACGCGTTTGCGGAAATCCTCGACCTCTTCGTCCATCAGATGACAAACGATTTCCAGAACGGACCAGTGACCGTTGGGCGGTCGCCACCGCACCGCCTTGTCATCCAGTCCACTAACCAGTGCCGGCAGGACCACCCGAAATCGATCGAGAGCATCGACTATTTTGGAGAAGTTCATGATGGATTCCTTTACCGCTTTCAAAACGACAGGCAGGCAGGCAGCGCCATGCATTCTGCGAAGCGGTTTCTTAAAGTATTATCAATTGTACCTGAAAACATCTAAACTCGTGACTTGAATGCAGAACCGCGACCGTGAGGGAGCGGACAAAAGAGCCCGTCCAACTGGATTTCCGCAATCCCTTCCGGACAATCACGTCTCGCCTGCCCCTGGCAAGAGAAATCCAAACTACGAATTTGCAGGAATCGTCAATGAAGCCCACAGAATTTATCTGGAGAAACGGTGAGCTGGTACAGTGGCAGGAGGCCAGCGTCCATGTGATGTCGCACGCCCTGCATTACGGCTCGAGTGTCTTTGAGGGGCTGCGGTGTTATGACACTCCGGGCGGCAAGGCGATTTTTCGGCTGCAGGATCACATGCGGCGGCTATTCGACTCGGCCAAAATCTACCGCATGGAAATCCCGTTCTCGCAAGAAGAAATGTGCCAGGCCTGCCGTGAGGTGATCAGTTCCAACCGGCTGGGTAATGCCTACATCCGGCCGCTGGTGTTTTTGGGCATGGGCACGCTGGCCCTCAACGGGTTGAAGGACTGCAAGGTGGAAGTCGCCGTGGGCGCATTTGAATGGGGCGCCTATCTGGGCAAGGAAGGCATTGAAAACGGCATTGATGCCTGTATCTCCTCCTGGAGCCGCACCACCAGTGCGTCGATTCCAGTGCTGGCCAAGGCCGGCGGGCATTACATGAACGCGCAGCTGATTTGCACCGAGGCGCATCGCAACGGTTACCTGGAAGGCATCTCGGTCAGCAGCGACGGCATGGTCGCCGAGGGGTCAGGCGAAAACATCTTTGTTGCGCGAGACGGCAAGATCTTCACACCTCCGCTGGCTTCGTCCATTCTCAGCGGTATCACACGCGACACCGTGTTTCAGATTGCCGAGTCACTCGAATTGGAGATCATCGAAAAGAGTATTCCGCGCGAATTACTTTATATCGCCGACGAAGTCTTTCTTACCGGCACGGCGGCCGAAGTCACTCCGATTCGCAGGATCGATGGCATTACGATTGCCGATGGCAAGCCAGGCCCGCTGACCACGGACATCCAGCGTGTTTTCTTTGGTCTGTTTGATGGCACGCAGGAAGACCAATGGAACTGGCTGGACTTCGTGCCCGAACCCGCCAGTTCGTCCTGAGCAGAACGAGCGTCAAATCTCTCACGAGATTTACTTTGGGGCGAAGCCTCGCATTACTCACAAGATTCGCAACGCCCGGGCGATGCGTGCTGCCCGCCTTGCGCCGCGGCGTTACTTGCAAATCCGGCCTTGATTTGGGATATTGGCGAGCTTTCAGCGGCTAACTGTCCGCGCGGACAGCTGGGTGAGGTAATCGGTGGCAATGCGAATCTGGCCTGCAATTGATATTCGCGGCGGGAATTGCGTTCGCCTCGTCCAGGGGGATTACCAGCAAGAAAAAGTCTATGGTGCCAGCCCCGTGGATATGGCCCACCGCTTTGTGAGCGATGGGGCAACCGGCATGCACATTGTCGATCTGGACGGTGCTCGCGATGGCACCAACCCCAACCGGAAAGAGATCGCCACTATCGCCCGGGAGATTTCCATCCCCTGCCAGCTCGGCGGGGGAATTCGCAGCGAGGAAATCATCCGGCAGTATCTTGAACTGGGCATCCAGCGTCTGGTCATCGGGACTCGCGCCTTGACGCATCCCGACTGGTTTCGCGAGATGTGTGAAAAATTTCCGGATTGCCTGCTCGTCGGTATCGACGCACGCGATGGCAAGGTATCAACCGATGGCTGGCAAAAGACCAGCGACACCACGGCTGTTGAACTGGCAACGCAGCTTCAGCAAAACCCGATCGCCGGCATTATCTATACGGACATCGCCAAAGACGGCATGATGTCCGGCCCGAACCTGGAAGCCATGCAGGAAATGGCGCGGGCAGTCGAAGCACCTCTGATTGCCTCAGGCGGAGTGACGACCATTCAGGACATTACCCAACTGGCAACACTCGGATTGGATGGATGCATCATCGGACGCGCAATCTACGAAGGCAAATTGTCCTTGCCCCAGGCGATCGAGGCGGCCCGTGCGGCGGTTGCCGGAAGTTGACGAATTTGATTAACCAGGACCAAACCTTAACAGTACTCAGGAACCTGCAAACATGCCCGATGTCAAGTCGATTCGAAATGTTGCCCTGTGCGGGCACGGCTCGTGCGGAAAAACCACCATTGCCGACGCGCTGCTGACGCTGACCAAGACCGTCACTTCCCATCCCAGCGTTGAGGACGGTACCAGCATCTGCGACTTTGATCCGGAGGAGAAAGCTCACAAGCACACGATCGAAGCGTCCTGCATTCACTTCAAACATGGTGGCAAGTTCTTCAACATGGTCGATACGCCGGGCTATCCCGACTTTATCGGGCAAACGATCGGGGCTTTGCATGGAGTGGATAACGCGCTAATCGTCGTCAACGCCCAGTCGGGTATCGAAGTCAATACACGCCGCGTGTTCGCGGAGGCAGGCAAGCTGGGTTTGGGCCGCATGATCGCCATCAACAAGATGGATGGCGACAATATCGACTTTGATGCAATCGTTAACAGTATTCAGGAAATGTGGGGCAACAAGTGCGTGTTGCTAAACGTCCCCATCGGACACGGACCGGATTTCAAAGGCGTGGCCAGTACGCTCAAGGTCCCCGATGACACCAGCGGCGCGTTGATCGATCCGGCCTCCATCAGCGAGCCGCTGATTGAATCGATCATCGAGGTCGACGAAGCCGTCATGGAACGGTACTTCGAGGGCAATATGCCCAGCAACGACGAACTGTCGCGACTGATCGTCCAGGCCGTCAAGGAAGGCACGCTGATTCCCATCGTTTGCTGCAGCAGCAAAACGGGTGGCGGCCTGGCGGAAATGCTCGAAGCGATTTCCATTTGCGGATTGTCTCCCGCCGATCTTCCTCGCACTGGATTCAAGGGCGAGGAAGAGATCACGATCGAGCCCAGGGCCGATGGTCCGCTGGTCGCCACTATATTCAAAACGCGTATCGACCCGTTCGTGCAAAAACTCAGCTTCATTCGTGTGTTGTCAGGTACGCTGAAACGCGACGCCAACGTGCCCGCTTCGACCGCTCGCAAGGGCATCAAGATTGGTCAATTGCTGCTGGTCCAGGGTGAATCCACGGAAAACGTCGACTCGGCCGGGCCGGGCGATATCGTGGCCGTCGCCAAAATGGAGGACTTGCATACCGGTACGACGCTGGGTGAAATCCGTCTGCCCGAAATGGGCATGCCAACACCCATGGTCTCGCTGGCGGTGTCGCCAAAGAGTCGCGGCGACGAAACCAAACTGTCCGGCGCCCTCGCCAAGATCGTGGAAGAGGATCGCACTTTCCATCTCGATCGCGACCCGCAAACCAAGGAACTGGTGATGACGGGAATGAGCGAGTTGCACCTGAACATCATTCAGGAACGACTCAAGCGCCGCGACAAGCTGGAAGTGGAAACCAAGGAACCTCGCATTGCGTTTCGGGAAACGATTCAGACGGAAGCCGAAGGCAGTTACCGGCACAAGAAACAGTCCGGTGGTCGCGGTCAGTTTGGCGAAGTGCACATTCGCATGTTCCCGTTGCCACGGGGTACGAAAATCGAGGAATACGCCGTCAAAAGCCGTTTCCATTCCATGAAAAACACTCACTACGATGAAAACGCCAATTTCCTGTGGATCGATTCCATCGTGGGCGGCACGATTCCCAGTAACTTCATGCCGGCTGTCGGCAAGGGATTTGTCGAGCGAATCAGTACTGGTGTGATCGCTGGATACCCGGTGCAGGACCTGTGCATTGAAGTCCACTTTGGCAAGTACCATGACGTGGACTCCAGCGAGGCGGCTTTCAAGATGGCCGCCAAGCAGGCGTTCAAGCAGGTCTTTGAAAAGGCACGACCAAGTTTGCTGGAACCGATCGTCAAGCTGGATATTACGATCCCCGAAACCAATGTGGGCGATGTGTACTCCGATATGTCCGGGCGTGGCGGTCGTGTCTCGGGCAGCGACGCCGCCGGTGGCGCCTTTACGACCGTGCACTGCGAAGTTCCATTGCGTGAAGTCACCACGTATTCGCGAACCCTTTCCAGTATGACCGGCGGCATGGGCAGCTATACGATGGAGTTCAGTCACTACGAAGTGATGCCACCCAACGTGCAGCAGGAAGTCATCGCCAGGGCCCAGCTGAAAGAAGACGAGGACGAGTAGCGCTCCATGTCTCTTACCCATCGTCGACGATCGCTGGCGAAGTGGCGTACGAGAGATTGGCTGGCGGCGAGAAATGCAAAATGCAAATTGAACAG
Source organism: uncultured Pirellulaceae bacterium (assembly GCA_947258905.1). Classification (GTDB taxonomy): domain Bacteria; phylum Planctomycetota; class Planctomycetia; order Pirellulales; family Pirellulaceae; genus CAJQPP01. The sequence goes on from CAMYKF010000050.1 coordinate 29,577, forward strand.
TGATGCACATCCTCTCACTCCAGCCTTACTTCGGCGGCAGCCACCAGGCGTTTCAAAATGGCTGGCAACGACATAGCCGGCACCAATGGTCCGTGCTGTCTCTGCCGCCGCGTCACTGGAAATGGCGGATGCGGCATGCGGCGGTTGAATTTGCCCGACAACTGCAACAGGCGGACGCCCAAAATTACGACGCAATCTTTTGCAGTGACTTTCTGAATGTGGCCGAATTTCGCGGGCTGGTCGACGAATCGTTTCGCCGTCTGCCGCCTGGCGCCGGATGGAGAGGCCCCCACCGACCTCGATCCGTCGACCTTTCTGAGCATTACCCGCACCCCGAGCGAGCTCTCCATCGTCTGTCGTGAGCTGCCGGACCTGCCGGGTCGGGTCGAAGCGGGGTGGCGGTGTCTGGTTGTCGAAGGGACGCTGGAGTTCCACCAGGTGGGGATCCTCGCCTCACTGGCTCATCCACTCGCTGCGGCCGGTGTCAGCATCTTTGTAGTTTCCACCTACGACACCGACTA
>CAMYKF010000051.1 GCA_947258905.1 uncultured Pirellulaceae bacterium
AAGCACTGATTCAGGTATGGCAGCAGCAGGAGCAACAGTCGTCGCTGGACGAATTCAAGCAGACATGGTTATGGCGTGTCGCCCGCGGCCACTCTGCCAAGTTGCATCGTTTCTACCAGGCAGCGCGCCGGTCGCCGCCGGGGCAACATCCCTTGAACGAAGGCGATGCACTGGCGGTCGAAACGCCAGATGAAATTGCTACCGAGCGCGAGGAAATGATTCGTTTGCTGACCGCGCTGGACCGGTTACCCCCGCTGGAAAAGGCGGTCATTTGCGAACATTTTCTGGAAGGCAAGTCGTTGGCAATGGTTGCGCGTGAATTCGACAAGTCGGTTGATGTGATCCGCGGAGCACGCGCACGTGCCTTACGATCAATGCAGTCGGATCTGAAATAAGGGTTGCTCGCGCACACCCTGTTGTTGAGGTCAATTGATAAGGGCACATGTTATGAACGGGAACAACCGTCTAACCACTGAACCGGCCACTGAAATTCGGGCCGTCATTGAACAACTGCGCGGGCTGTCGCCTGCCCAGCCGGCTCAGGATGATGCGGACGCCTCTGCATACAAACTGGGCAAGTACCGAATCCTCAACGCGCTGTCGGTGCGCGGTCAGGCGTATGTTTTTCTGGCGTACGACGACGAACTGGAACGCCAGGTCGTCATCAAGTTGTATCACGAAGGCTTGGACGAACTACAGCGGCAAAGACTGATGACGGAAGGCAAGGCATTGGCGCGGATCTCCAGCCCGTGGGTAGCCCGCTGTCTGGCGGTCGAGCAGTTTGATGGCCAGCCGGCACTGGTTATCGAATTTGTGCCCGGCGCGACGCTCGCCTGCACGGGGCCGGGTCAGATTGAGCCCTGGCAGGCGGTCAAAATCTGCAGCAAGATCGCACGCGGCGTGGCCGCTGTACACGAAGCTGGTTTGTTGCATCGCGACCTGAAACCATCCAATGTGATTTTGATGGACGATGCTGAGCCGAGAATCATCGATTTTGGTTTGACACAGCTTGTTGGCGATCCGGAGAACTGCGATTCCAGTGGTACCCCGGCATTTATGCCTCCCGAACGGGCCCGACATGATTTCGCGAGCATTGATGAGCGGAGTGACGTGTTCGGTGTAGGCGCTATTCTGTACTTCCTGCTTGCGGGATCGCCTCCATTTGCGGGTGAGTCTTCGCAGGCCAGTCGGGAACTGGCACGTGCCGGAAATGTGCGACCGATTCGGGAACTCAAACCCGGTATCGACGAGCGTCTGGCCAGCCTGTGCATGTCTTGCCTGGAACGGGACGTCGAAGCCAGACCGTCGTCGGCGCGGCAATTGGCCGATACGCTGGAAGCGATGCAGGATCGGCTGCGGGTCAAACCTGTGTCACCGACAAAGATCGCGATGGGCATCGCTGCGTTGTTGATTGGTCTGGTTGCGATTGGCGTGACAATATCCCGCATGGGCAACACGCCCGAGACGCCAGGAGTTGCCTCTTCCACAACCGATCATGCTGCTGCAGTGCCGGAAGACCGAGCCGAACAGCTTCTGCAGCATTTGGCGTCAGGCGAACCAGAGGCGATTGAACTGCGAAGTGATTTCGAATTGCCCTGGACGCTGGATGGCGAAGTTGTTCAGGCAACGGCATCCCGGCCCGTCTCCATGACGCCAGGCAATAACCAGTACCAGATTCGATTCGCGCCTCGATTTGACTGTCATCTGAAATTTGTCGTTTTTCAGTTTGACGATGCGACTAGCCCAATGACCCACGGTGTGTATCAACCCAACCGCGACGAAATGTCCATTGATTTGCAGGGAAATGAGCCATCTCCGTCCAACGAATACCTGTATGTCCGAGCAACCGAAAAGATGAATCGCAGTATTCGTGTGGTCAGGGAACCGTCATTTGAGGGCCCGCGAATTGCGGAGTTGTTAATTCCGTTTCGGGTAACCGCCACCGCCGCCGGCAGCTATGCGTGGCCACTCGAGTTGCCATATCTGGAGCTGGCCTCACAGGGAAAATTCGACGAGTTGCTGAAACACATACGACGGCAAGCCAGGGACCCAGGCGACCCGCAACCGGCCGAACTGGAAAAGATTGTTGCCCTGGATGACGAGTCCAAATCGCGACTCGCCGACGGCTATGCCATCCTTCTCAAGGCCAGTCGGGTGCGGGACACCGGCGTGGACGATCTGGATGCGTTGATGCGTGAGCTGGATTCGGCAGTTGCGACAATCACTGAGTTGGCCGGCACTGGAACACTGACCAGTCTGCGCGCCATGTATGTGCAATTTGAACTGTTGAACTACGTGGGCAGACGGCAGCCGGCACTTCAATCCATCCGCAAGATTTTCGAGCTACTGCCAGAGAACTCGCCACACCGCTTGCGTGTCAAGTTCGACTACGCTGAAGTGCTTGGTCGCAAATTCCTGCTCCCCGAATCAGATCGGCTGTTGCAGGAAGTAATTGATGGTCTGCAGCAGGACGCTGCGAACGACGATCTGACTCCAGAACAAGTGAATCTGTTGACGAGGGCCAAATTGCGGCAAGCTCACAACCGGCGGGCGGCCGGCAAGGTAGGGCTGTCACGCAGCCTTTTTGCAGAACTGACCGAATTGGTTCGGGATGATCCTCGTATTACTGATGAAAACAAGGCGCGGGTTTTCGAGGCTCATGCTGCGGCCATGGTGGATCCACGCGATCTCGGCCCGGCAGCACGAATATTCAGGCAGGCCGCTATCCATATGGAAAAGGCCATGGAGCAGGAAACAGCGGCGGATCGCCGCAAGGGTCTTGGCGGGTACGCCAATTCACTCACTGCCCAACACTTAATGATGCGATCTCCCCGCGAAGATATCGGACAAACACAAACATACGAGAAATCCGTGGAGCTGTTTCGGCAATCGTCGGGGTTGCGCGATGAATATTGCCATGCATTAATGGCATTTGGACAGAGCGGGAATTTAAAAAAGGGAATCGAGTTGATTAGCCGAGCCAAACAGGAACTAACGCTGCTTAATGGCGGGCCATCACTCGAGCTCAATGTCGTTGTCGATGTGCTGAGTTTAATGTACCGAGTTACCGGTCAAAACAACGAATCGATCGCGGCGCTGGAAGAGCAACTGGATTTGGTCGGACAAGGTCCACTTGCTGATGTTGATGGTCGCAGTGTTGCCAGTCTGTGGCATGAACTTGGCAAATCGCGTTATCTCAACAACGAGCCGGAACTCGCCGTTCAGTGCTTTCGGCAATCGCTGGAGGCTTACGAAGCGGGACTGACAGATGTCTTGTTATTTCCCGACGAGGTAGAGATCGCAAGTTTTGCTTCTGATATGCGGTACGTTGTTGGATACCTGATGCAACTTGCTGAATATCAAACCGATCAGCAGGTATTCAATCATTTGCGGGTGGCCAAGGGCGTGACTCGTCGCCTCACGGCATGGCGTAACCGAATCCTCACGAGGCCTGAATACGCCGAGATGCGGGACCAATTGACCTCGATTCAGCAACAGATCTCGCAACACATCGTGCGCACGTCTGAGCCAAACACTGAACTGGATCGGTTGATCAGCGCAAAACGCGAACTGTTAACCAGAATTCACAACCAGTTGGTTGCTGACCAATTCTGGGAAGCCAGCGAGGATGTCTGGCAACAACTGGAGGAGGTGCTGGATCCGGGCACTGCGGTCGTTGAGGTTTTTTGGGGCTTCGACGTTCCTGATTCCATGAGAAGCCGTGATGCTACGTACTACGCGCTGATCGCAGAAAAGCACCCGGAAGGCCAACTGCAGACGAAGCTTGTGGCCTTGGGAACGGTCGAGAGCGTTAACGGGCAGCTGGCCCAGATGTCCGAGTCGACCGACGAGGCGGACTTGGAGTTGGAGTTCTGGAAAACACTGGCACCGGAACTCGAAGGCATGCATGCAGTCACCTTTTGCCCGGATGGACAAATGGTATCCCTGTCCTTCGCGATGACGCCCGGCATCGGGGCCGATAGCGAATACCTGATCAATGATATGCAAGTTACCTATGCGACCAGCATTACTGATCTGGCGGCGACGCTAAGTCGCGAACCGGTTACCAAAGAACGAAAACACCTGGTCGTGGCGGGCGCAGACTACGGCCCACTGGTGAAGGTCGAGGATGAGCCATGGGCAAAAGAGTTTCGTGGTAGCACCGTGGGGTACGATCGGTTGACCGAGAGTGTTACAGAAGCCACCGCTTACATGGATTCGCTGGGTGAGCACGCGATCATCGAGTACTTAACCGGTAGTGAGGCGACCGAGGAACGGCTCACTGAACTTATGCCGCAATACCCCAATATTTACCTGATCACGCACGGTTTTGCGCGGAATACGCTGCGTGAATTGATGGCCGAAGATTCGAGGTCCCAAAGGTCGCGATTACCCTGGGCGGAATACGGCCTGGTATTGGCTGGCGCCAATCAGATTTTCGAGCCGCAAAATCCAGAACTATCCCCCGACCAGATTCTGACTGCCCAGGAAATAATGGTGCTGGATTTGAGTGATGTCGATCTGGTGACTTTGTCCGCGTGTCTCTAGGGACTTGGAATAGAGTTCCCTGCCGAAGGTATGACCAGCGTTCAACATGCTTTTCTGTTGGCAGGTGCGCGCTCAACCATTTCATCGCTCGACGTTGTGGAAGACTCGCGGGCAAGAGAATTCATGGTTGCACTGGGAGAATTTTGGAAGCGGAATCCCGATGCCACCAAGGCCGAAGCCTTGAGACAGACCCAGTTGGCCATGATCGAAAAAGGGTGGCCACCTCGAGACTGGGCCATTTGGGTTTTGCATGGCGACCCGCGCTAAGGCATCGGCAGAGATGTCGACGGTATCAAATGTCGAATGTCGAACAGGGAATGTCGAAATCTGAAGTCTACAACGTGGCTCTTGGCCCAGTCATTGTGAATCCGGCCCTCGCTCAGCATGGGCAGGATGGCGAGCGAAGGGCCTCGCTCGCCTACATGTAATAAGCAACGGCGCAAGGAGTCGAACCCTGTAGGGCGGGGTTGGAATCCGCCTGCTCTCCCAGGAGCACACCGCTGTGTGAAGAGGCTGTAGGCTATAGGCGGTAGACTGAAGGAAAGAGGTGAGGCGCGAAACGGGGTTCGCGTCTCACACTTCTTTTTTACTCCAGCTCGGCGTTCCAGTAGGCCTCGCTAACGAACTTGCGCCAGCTGCCGATGCGCATCTTGTGACGCGAATAGGCGGGCGTCCAGTGCGGACGTACCGGGGCCTTGCGCAATCGCATGCCGGCTTGCGGCGGCGTGCGGTCCGCCTTGGCGTGGTTGCAGGCCACACAGGCCAGCACGCAGTTGTCCCACGTCGACTGACCACCCTGGGCACGCGGCAACACGTGGTCGATCGTCAGTTCGTCGGAACGGGGTTGCGCACCGCAGTACTGGCAAGTGAACTTGTCACGCTTGAAGATGTTGCGTCGGCTAAAGGCCACCGACGAACGTGGCAAACGGTCAAAGTCCACCAGCGAGATAACTTCGGGTACGCAAAACCGCTGTGACACGGCCTGCACAAACGGCTGGTCATCGCGGGGCGTCAATTGCGACCAGTCCGACCAGTCGAACAACTGAAACGTCTCGGGATCAACCACGCGGGCCGTACCGGTAAACACCATCGTCAGCGACCGCGCCACGGACGTAATGTTCACGGGCTGCCAGTTACGGTTCAGCACCAAAGCGGGATGTTCCAGAACGTAAGCTGCCACTGGACTATCTTCTCTTTTTCTCAAACGGTAATTGCGGTAAACGATGTTGTAGCCAAAGTCGTGAGACTTTGGACTATGACGCTGCGACTGTGAATTTTTGGAATTACCCGCCCCTTGGGAGGGTCGGGAGCGAGGAACGAGCGAGCGGGGAGGGTTCGTTTCCTCGGTTTTATGGTGGATCTCTATTCCGATCGGCACCCTCCCCGGCTGCGCCGACCCTCCCAAGGGGAGGGTAACTTTGTTAATGCTCAAAAATTCACAGCCTCGCTGCGACTTCCCATGGATCCTGCTCAGGGCCTCCGGCGGGAATCGAACCCGACACCTCGACTTTCACAGAGTCGCATGCCAACCATTACACCACGGACACCATTAATTCGGCAAACGGCCCCTGATCTTGGCGGACCCGGAGCCGTCTGTGCCGGATCAGACGCCAACCGCGGCGTTTTGGTTCACATCGCTATTTTAATCGCAACCCGATAATCGCAACCTGAGAGAGCGCGCAGGGCGAAAATTGGAACCATTGGAGCGGATCTGGCCCGGGGTGTCATGCCCACGCTCGCGTCGACATGCCTTCGCGCGCGAACGAGAACACAGGCGTCATACGAGCCGCTGCCATTATCCGCTTTTGCCGATAGCAGCGTGGAGCAGACCTCGAAACCGCCGACGTACCGAGCGGAAATGATAGAGAGGCCGCTTCATCCGGTAGCTCAGTGAAGGCGGCTCCGTATCAATCACCCAGGTCATTTTTTCGGTGCGCAGGAATCGATCGTGTTGCCTGCAGAATTCAAGCACCGGACGCCTGATCGGATAGCCGTCGTCAGCACGCCACCAGCGGTCCGTACCAAACCACCAGTCGTCGTCGGTCAGTTTGGCATGGGGAAACAACCGATTACAGGGCTCGATTTCCCGACCTGTCTTGTCAGCATCCAGGTAGATCAGGTCGGGGCTCACACCCGCGTCGACGATCCACTGCAATGCGTCGTGCGAGTATCCACGAATTGGGATGACGCGATCACGATAATTC
>CAMYKF010000052.1 GCA_947258905.1 uncultured Pirellulaceae bacterium
ATTTTGCCCAACTGGGACATATCGAAGCAGCCCGCCGGGACCTGCAATCCGCGAGGGAATTGAACCCCGGCGATGTCCTGGCCCAACGGGTGCTGGAGAACTTGCGGGAACCCTTGCCAGCCCCCTCCACGGCACAGGCTCCCGTTCCTTCACTGGACTAACACAAGCCCTGACGTGCACAGACGGGATAGTGGTTTTGCCCTGCACAGGTAGCCGAAGTGACAACACTTCGGGAGTGCGGAGGTCTGTGCCACATTTGCTCAACGATCATTAACGCGATTCGCGAATACTGACCGCCGAGTCCTTGCCCAGCACGATGTGATCCAGCACCTGGATACCCAGCGTTTTGCCGGAGGCCTCCAGTCGCGAAGTGACACTGAAGTCTTCGGGACTGGGAGCGGGGTCACCCGATGGATGATTGTGCACGAGAATGATCGAAGCCGCCGCATCCTTGATCGCCGCGCGAAACACCTCACGCGGATGCACCAGACTGGCATCCAGAGTTCCCACCGTGATCTGGTGGGTGTCGATCACCTGATTTTTGGTATCCAGCGTGACGATATGGAACTCTTCCTGTCGGGCGTCGGTAATCAGTCGCGAAAAATGCCGCTGACAAAATTGAATGGCATCGCTGCTGGACGAGATCTTCACCGAGATGCGATCGTCCGATAACGCCGCGACACGACGCCCCAGTTCAATGCCGGCCATGATCTGGCACCAGGCGGCGTCGGCCACCGCGGGACTGATCGATTTCAGTTCACCCCGTCCCGCGCCGGGCAGTTCTTCCAGACGGCCATCAAAATCCCGCGCGAGTTTTTCGCCCGCCATCACCGCCGACTCGCCGGGCCGTCCCGATCGAATCAGGATAGCCAGCAACTCGGCCGTACGTAACTTGTCGGCGCCCTGAGCCAGCAAGCGTTCGCGGGGCCGGTCGGACGCTGGTGAAGACTTGATTTGGCGACCACGCAGCTTCTCCTCCAGCCACTGCCGAATCGAAAACTCACCCCGACCGGCATTCCAGCGATAAACGTCCGATTCCCCGTCCTGCTCTTCACGAATCACCCAGCCAGCCGTCACCAACTCGTTGACTTGACGTGTAATAAACGCCGGTTGTTCTTCAGCAAAGTTCTGCTTGATCGTCGGCAAGTCGAACTGGTTCTTCGACACAAGGAATTCGAGGATCGGTCGATATCGCTCGTACCGTTGATTGGTCGGAACTGCGGATGAAGATTTGGTGCGGGTCGTCATGGCACGGGGAGTTGATGGGTTGATGTTGGGTGCATTCTGTCGCAGCATAAGGGCGGGGAAAACCCGGCGTTTGATGCGATCGGTGTGACTGGCGAGGATCCGACACTGCAACAACGGGTTTTTCTGCAACCATCCTCTTTTTTTTCAGTAGTTCCGGCGATGGGGACGACTATCAAACGTTCCCGATAAAGACTGGCGTCTTGTCCCTTACAAGGAGATTGTCATGAAGCGTGCCGTACTGCTCTCCGCGATCATCGCACTTTGTCATTCCGTGGCGGTGGCTCAGGAAACTGGCCTGAACTGGGAAAATATTGAGCAGCGGATCGAAGCGGAGGCGGCAAATGGGCTGGCCGGCGCTCTGCTCGTCGCACGGGATGGCGAAATCGTATTTGAAAAGGGATTTGGCCAGGCCAATCGTGAACAGGGCATCGATTGTAGTGCCGAGACCGTGTTCGCCATCGGATCAATGCCGATCGATTTTACCCATGCATCCGTTTTGCAACTCGCGGAGCAAGGCAAACTGTCGCTTGACGATCGGATCACAAAATACTTTGACAATGTTCCCGACGACAAACAGTCCATCACGATTGAGCACTTGCGTACCAGTCGGTCGGGGCTGCGGGACTTTCACGATATTCCCGGTGACGCCAATCCGGATCACACCTGGATCGACCGTGACGAAGCCGTGCGGCGGATCATGGAGCAAAAGCTGTTGTTTGCGCCGGGCGAAGGTCGCCGGCATTCACACTCGGCCTGGGGACTGCTGGCAGCCATTGTGGAAATCGCCAGCGGCCAAAGTTATCAGGACTACACACGCGAACATCTGTACAAACCTGCCGGCATGGATAGCACAGGTTTCTTTGGCGACGAATATCCGCTGGAACGCCTGGCGGTCGGTTACGGTCGCCGCTCCAATGAAAAAGTGAATTCGCCCGACAACTGGGGACCAACGTCGTGGCTGGTGATGGGCAGTGGTGGTCAGGTCTCGACAGTCGGTGACATGTACCGTTTTATTCGTGCGTTGCACGACGGGAAATTGCTTGGCGAAGATTCACTCAAAAAATATTTCGCGGGAGGCATGGGTCTCGCCGCAGCTGGAGACATGTTCGGATTTGAACTGCTGTATACGCAACGACCCGACAACTGTTTCTTCCTCATTTCCAACAGCATCAACGATGGTGAGGATCGGGAGCAGTTCCGCCAACTGGGTACGGACCTCAACGACTTGATCAACGGCGGACCACGTCGCTTCTCACTGGGCATTGCCATGAACATTGATGACGACGGAATCTCACTGAATGAAGTCGTCGCAGGCGGCGCTGCAGAAGCGGGCGGTTTGCAAGCGGGTGATTTGTTAATTTCTGCCAATGGAAAATCATTGTCAGATGAACCGCTGGACGTGTTGCTGCCCTATTTGCAAAAAGGCGGCAAGATTACGTTCGAGATCGAACGCGATGGCCAGCGTATGCAGGTCGAGGTTACGCCTGCGCCCGTGGATCGATAGGAAATGAATGTCGAACCGATGAAGTTGATGACGGCCGGCAAGCACGAGTTACTGGAATTGTACTTCAATCGCGGGCGATTCGTCGGATCCCTCCAGCGGCGGCAGGTCCGATAGTTCAACGGCGTTATCCGGTCGGTCGTCGTAAATTCGCACGCGGTACGTTCCCGGTTCGTAGACCGGCAAGCGAAACTCGCCGGAATCCATACGCATCGCATACTGGACTTCCGCGTTTGCCTGATTGATTACCTGAACGACGGGACGCGCCAGTCCGGTTACCTTGATCGCTTGCAGGTGCCCAATCGGCTCGCGACCATCGTTGTCCGCCATGTTGATCGTGATCGGCCAGCCGGAAAACTGGGCAGCATCACCGTCATCAACCGAGGCAAATCGGGGCCAGCATTCGAATGTAATCGTGCGGTCAGCCTTGTTGAATCGCGCTACGCCAAATCCGTCGGCGCGTTGCAGTTCATCTTGCGGATTGGCCGGATTGGCGTACGCCATCATGTGAATGCGGTTGCCCAGCCCATCCTGATAATCGCCGGTCCAGGGCAGGGGGCTGTCGGTAATGGCATTGGGTCCGGGCTGTTCATCGGCCGGATGCCACCAGCGACCATAGATGGTATTGACGATGGCGGGACTGGTAAAACCGTACGGGCCGTCGCGGTCGGATTCGATACCGTGTTTGACGACGACGGCCAGATGCTGGTCGCCGCACAGATGCGTAGCCCGGCAACGACGCAATTCGGCCAGCGCCCGATTGCGTCCCGTTTGCGGCCAGCCGTTGCAATCCAGATCCGCCAGCAATCGGTTGTCGCGCTGTCCGTGCAAATGCACCGCTCCGCAGAAAGCGGTTTGCGACAGCACGCACTTCATATCCGCATCGGTCCAATCCGCACTCCACCAATTAAGGAATTCCAGTTGCCGGTCACCCAGCAATTTCAATTCCGGCAAATCGACGGACGAGCGATCGTAGGATTCATCCACGATGTGATCGGGACGCGGACCCATCTGCGGGATTTTTCCTTCGGGTCCGCTCTTGAACTTGCGATCCTCGATGATGGCAAAGTCGATACCGCCCACGCGCAATCGTGTGTAATACACAGAAATGCCGCGCTCAATGGGCGTCGCATCAAACGCATCGGGCAAGTGCCAGGTCTGGCAGCGCTGCACCATGTTCACGTAGTCGGCGTGAAAGAAATAACCGCCGCTGGGTCCCTGCGGATTCGTGGCCTTCTTGCCATTCTCTCCCCAGATATTGGCCTGTCCCACATCGTGATCATCGGGAATCGCGATCACCGGTCGGTTCTTGAGTACGTCGCGAAACTGTACGCCCCATTCGATCCAGCCGAACGTGTGTTCGCGATGGTGATAGGACTGATCACCGGCGAAGAACAGCAAATCCGGATCGATCTTTTTGAGGTTGTCGATGATTTGCGGACGCGGACCGGGCGTGCGAGAGGAGTTGCAGGACAAACTCCCCACGACGATCACGTCCTTGTCAATTGGGTCGCGGCGAATCAGCCCCTCAAACATGGCGGACTCGCCGTGTCGCACGCGGTAGGCAACATCGCGCGAATTGTCCCACTCGTCAAAGCGAAAATGCGCGCTCCAGCCGGGAAAGATCACATCCTGACGCGCCACTTCGTTCCACTCGCCGTTTTCCTGAAACTCCAGCCGCACGACTTTCGTCTCATCCGGTTTCAGCGGATACAACTGGGCCGACAGTTTCAAGGTGCTGTTGTCGTGCGTGTACAGGGCAAAAGCCACGACCTGGTCACGCGGCACGACGAGGTTGCGTTTTTCGATTTCCCACCACTCGCCGCTGGCTTTGGTTTCCAAACGCGGGAAACCAGGAAAGGGCAGTTCGCCGGATGTGGCAGGTTCCTGGGCGATAGTGAATGCGGGATACAGGCCGAAGACTGCAAATTGCAAAATGCAAATTGCAAAATGCAAATTCAGTAGTTCCAAAAAACGGTCGATTTGAACTGAGCCGCCGGCGCTAGCCTCGGGTTTTCGGAGGAAAAGGACGCAACAAAGACCCGACGCTAGCGCGTTCGGCTCAGTTTTGGAACTACTGAAATAGGAGAGTTTCATCATGTTAATCAGTCATTTTCAGGTATGAGTTCCAGGAGTTCAGTGACCACATGCGGCTGGTCGGCTGCCACATTATCAACCGGATCGGGGCCCGCTGACAATTCGTACAGTTCGATGTCGGTCAATTCCGGCTGCCGTTGCCCCAGGTCGGGATGAAACCGTCTGGTTCGCGCGATCAAGCGATGGGACTTCGTGCGCACCGTGACGCCACCGTTCCAGTAGCTAAAAGACGCCGCGTGCGGCTCGCGAACCGAACCGGCCAGTTGTTCCCGCAGGCTAACTCCGTCCAGCGGCTGATTCGTTGCATGATCCCTCAATTCACACAAATCAACCAGCGTCGGATAAATGTCAATCGTTTCCACGAGCGTATCACAGCGATGACCGGCGAGAGAGGTACCCGGAGCGCGAATGATCAACGTGCTGTTGAGTGCCCGATCGAACGGTGTGTGCTTGCCCCAAATCGCCGATTCGCCAAGATGCCAGCCGTGATCACCCCACACCACCACGATCGTATTTTCAGCCAGTCCCGTTTCAGTCAATGCCTCCAGCACGCGGCCGACCTGCCGATCGACGTAACGCACACAAGCCAGATAGGCGCGTTTGGCCTGCAAGGCATCGGCCGTCGACAACGGCCGGGTCTTTTCCAGCGGCATGTCATATTTGTAAAACTCGCCACTGCGATGCCAATATCGCGAATCAGTCTGATCAGGGTGATCAGGCGCAGGGATGTCGACTTCAGCGAACGCTTCCCAATCATTGCGGGTCGCCACAAAAGGCAGGTGCGGTTTGAAGAATCCGAGACCCAGCAAGAACGGCTGCCCGTTGACGGTCCGGTTCTCCGCAAGCTCACGCAGTTTCACGATTGCCCGGGTCGCCATCATCCCGTCGGGCAATTCCTCGTCTGACTCAGCCACAAACTCCATCAAGTCACGATGGCCCTGTCCGTCTTCGCGATGGCGTCCGCCCGCGTAGGCAAAGAAACTGCCCCAGCCGCGTTGCCACGGACCAAATGGTGTCGCCAGTTCGTCCCACGCGTGAGGCAATTCAGGCCGGCCGTCGCCGCTGCCATCGTAAGCAAACACGCGACCATCGGGCGTGTGCGAAATCTTGCCGATGCAAACGGTGCGATAACCGTGGCGACGAAACCGCTCCGGAAAGGTCTGCGCGGCGTCCAGTTCTTTCTGACTCAGTCGGGTCCGTCCCTGATACAGTGACTGGTTGCCGTGCGCACCGCTCCGCGCCGGCGACTGACCCGTCAGCAAGGCGTAACGTGACGCGCCGCACGTCGGTGCCTGAACATAGTGCCCGGTGAACAACACGGACTCGGCCGCCAGCCGGTCCAGATGAGGACTTTGCGCGTGCGGCAGGCCATAACAACCCAGTTCGGTTCGCAGATCATCGATGGCAATGAACAAGACATTGGGCGGCAACGCGTCCGTATCCTGTGCCTGCGTCTGCGACAGACTGCAAACGCAGATCACCAATAGTGCAACGGTCGATGCGTAGAGTGTGCGAACATCCATGCATTGATTGTAACCTGCCGTTGTCTCTGCAAGGGTACGCAAGCGTGCAGCCGTGCGAGGCCCTGCGCACGCCACCACAGCGACGCCGGGAACTTCGGTTTTTAGTGCGTGGATCGCTCTGCGAGCGCTGAAGAGCGAGGGCCTCGTTCTTCTAGGACGCCGCAGATATTAGTTTCCAAACACAAAACCGCGCCGAGGGAGGCGCGATTCGGGGAGAACAGGTGATACGTACCGCACAACGACTAATGGCCAATTTGCCGAAACGTTGCGTATCGATTGATCTGCTTTTTGATTTCCGCGTCATTGGAGACGTAACGCACGTCCGCACCGCCATTGGCCGACACGTCGAGCAACTCGGT
>CAMYKF010000053.1 GCA_947258905.1 uncultured Pirellulaceae bacterium
GCCGACGCATAATCAGGGTGCCGGCAAGGTGTATGTCTATTCCAGCGCCACTGGCGAACGGTTGCACTCGGTAACTGGCAACCCCGGGCAGCGACTGGGAAACAGCGCCGTGGGTATCGGCGACGTCACCGGCGACGGCATTCCGGACTTCATTGCCGGCGCGCCGACTCCAGGTGGCGTGGGGTCAGCAGTCGTTTATTCGGGCGCGGACGCATCGGTCCTGAAGACGCTGACTGGTTCGAACAGCGGCGGCCAGTTCGGCTATGAAGTCAGTGAACTGGGCGATATCAATGGGGACGGCACACCCGATTTTTTTGTAGGTGAAATGGCCGGTGACGGCAACGCAGCCAATAGTGGCAAAGGCATCGCGTTTTCAGGCCGCACCTTTGAGCAGATTTTTGAGCTGGGTGGCGAACGGGCCGGAGACGGGTTTGCAAACGCAGCGGGCTGTACGCAGGTTGCCGAAGGAGAATTCCTGCTGGCGATCGGAGCACAGAACGCTGGTCCAGCGAAACGCGGTCGCGTTTACGTTTATGAGATCAAGGACGCCACGCCGACATTGAAATTTGTCATCGAGGGTGACGATAACAGCGTCAATCTCGGGCAAATGTTCATCTCGTTTCCGGGCGATCTGAACCGCGACGGCATTCCCGATGTATACGCCTCGGATTTCAGTGACAACACCAAAGTCCGCGGCGGTGGCAAAGTGGTCGTGCATAGTGGAGCCGACGGCAGCCAGTTGCTGGTCATCCATGGCGAGGTGGCCGGCGAGGGACTGGGGACTTCACCCAGCGATGCGGGGGACGTCGACGGCGATGGCATCGGCGATCTGGTGATCGGGGCCTGGCAAAATAACGAGGGCGCCGCTTCCGGTGGCAAGATCTATCTGTACAGTTGCGCGGGCAGCGGGAAACTGCTGCGTTCCTGGACGTGCCGGCAATCCGGGGACACGCTGGGCTTTGACGCCTGCGGCATCGGCGATGTTGACGGAGACGGCTTGATCGATTTTCTGTTGACGTCCGCCTGGAGCAATGAAAAGGGACCCAAAACAGGACGCGTATGGATCGTCGCCGGCGAAAGTTACGAAAGCGAATGAACGCCGTTACGGGAGGTCGTTCCAGGGCGCCAGTTACGCGTCAAACAATGGCTCAACCGGCTGGCCCTTCCCGTCCTCGGTGACGTAAAACGGGCGTTGCTCGACCTCCAGCGCGGTGTCAGGAGCAATGCCCATGGCACGCAAGATCGTGGCATGCAGGTCGGTAATCGTCACGGGATTTTCGATCGCTACGCAGGGTCGTTCGTCGGCAGTCCTGCCGTACAACAGGCCTTTGCGGATGCCGCCGCCAAACATCAACACCGAGCTGCCGCCGGTAAAGTGCCGGTGCAGTCCAAACTGTTTCATCTCGCCCATCACATCGGCCTTGGCCCGTGACTGATCGCGGGCGGAACTTCCTGGCACTCCTTCGATCATCATGTCACGGCTGAATTCACTGGCCAGGATGACCAGGGTGCGATCCAGCAATCCACGCTCTTCCAGATCAAGGATCAGCTGCGCCACCGGGCGGTCGATTTCCTGTTTCATGCGAGCCGCGGTCGTGTGACCATTCTCGTGCGTGTCCCAGTGCAAAAACGGAACGTATTCGGTGGTGACCTCGATGAAGCGGGCACCCGCTTCGACCAGCCGCCGGGCCAGCAGACAGCCCAGCCCAAAACGACCCGTGTTGTATTGCTCGACGGACTCGGCAGATTCCTGCGTCAGCTCAAAGGCCACGCGTTCAGGCGAGTTAAGCAGCCGGTAGGCGTTCTCCATCGAACGCAGCATGGACTCTTTTTGGTAGTCGCTGGCATGGTCGCCGACCTCACGATTCACCAGTTCACGATACTTCTTGTAACGGGATTCGAATCGCGCCGGTGTCATGCCGGCCGGTGGTCGCACCGCGTCGATGGCTCGGTCCGGATATGGCAATACAAACGGGCCGAATTCGCTGCCCAGAAAACCGGCCGTGTGAAACGCCTTCAGTTCCTCTTTCTCTCCGATGTCCTCCAGTCGTTGTCCGATGTCAATGAAAGCGGGAATAGCCGAATTGCGCGGACCCGGCAATCGCGCGATCCAGGCACCCAGATGGGGCGCCGCTACGGTTTGCGGTGGCACGTAACCGGTGTGCCAGTGGTATTGGTGACGCGAGTGCAGGATGTGCCCCAGGTCGGCTTGCACGTGCGAGCGAATCAGCGTGCCGCGATCCAGCACCTGAGCGATGTGCTCCAGGCCTTCGCTGATCTTGATGTTGTCGACGACGGTATCGATCGCCGGAAACGTAGAGATGATCTTTTCGGCTTGCAATCCGATTTCGAAAGGCTCGTAGCGTTTGGGATCGAACGTTTCCGGTGCGGCCATGCCCCCGGCCATCCACAACAGAATGCAGCTGTCAGCAGTTGCCGCAGGCGCCACTGAACGATTCGCCGCAAGCGGTCGAGGCGCCGCGCAGGCCATGGCCGCGGCAGTTGCCGCCGACATCTTTTGCAGAAACTCGCGTCGGGATTCGGACATGGTATTTCCTGTTATGTGGGTGCTTTCAGCCTGCCCCACGTATTTGCTCCTATTGTATCAATTGAAATTCGGGCAACATGACAACGATCCACAACAGGTCTTCGACTTGTTGTTGCACATCGCCGGCATGGTCCAGTATCAAAAGTACCTTTTCCGATTCTGTGCACGGACGGGATAACACTGCCAGGAACAACGCTTTGATCAGTTGTTCGTCAGTCCATTTCTCCTGCTGCTGTTTTTCCAGCCAGTAAGTGGCACCTTCACGCAACCAATTGGCAAGGATTTCGCCGTTGCTCAGATCGAGTGCCTGCAGCGTTGAGAGTTCCGCGGGTCGTGTGGTCACGACCTGTTCGCGGTTGGGTCGTCCGAGCGAACGCATTAACGCATCGGAGTTGACCAGCGCTGCACGAATTGGCGGTTGAGTTGTCACCTCACTGGTTGGGTCTTCAATGGCGGCGTTCAGTTGATCGGGCCAGCCGTCGGTCAATTGCCAAACGGCGTCGACGAACTGTTCGGCTGTCATCCGTTTGGCCTGAATGCCCCGGAATACGAATGGGTCGCTCGTTGACGCTTCGGGCACCGGGACACTGGCAGCTCGATAGATCTTGGATGTTGCGATTAACCGCAGCGTTTGTTTGAGGTCGTAGTTGTTTTCAACCAGATGTGTCGCCAGTCCATCCAGCAACGGCTCGGACCACGCCTGACCGGCCATCACATCGACCGGATGCACCAGGCCGCGACCAGCCATTCGCTGCCACAACCGATTGACGATCGTCCGTGGAAAGCGGCCATTTTCCGGCGAGGTCATCAAATCGGCGAGTTGCGTCAGACGCTCGGCACGCGGCAGCGTTCCATCGATTTGCCCCACGGTCGGAAACACGAACTTGCTGACCGCAATCTGGCCGGTTGGTACATCGCAGCGATGCATTTCCAGCGGTTGCTCGGACATGATGGCGGCCAGCCCGTATGCGTCGGCCAGTTTCCAGTCATCGATGAAGCTGTCGTGGCACGACGCGCACTTCATGTTGATGCCGAGGAAGACTTGCGAAATGTTCTGCGAGAACTGCAAGGGCTGAATCTGGCTGGCATTAACCTCGCCCCGCCACTTGATGCCCTTGATAAACCCCTCTGCTTCCTCTGCCGGATTGATCAACTCGCGGACAAAATGGTCATAGGATTTGTTTTCCATCAACGAGCGGTGCAACCAGCCGGTGATCTGCTGGCGGCCTCCGTCGATGTAACCGGTGCCGGCGTAATCGTTACGCAGCAGGTCATTCCAGAAAGACATCCAGTGATCGGCGTAATCGCGGTCGCGGGACAGGAGCGCGTCGACCAGTTTTTCATGTTTGGCGGGATCGTCGCTCTCTACAAACAAGTTGACTTTGTCGGGCGAGGGCAGCAGACCCAGCAAATCCAGTTGGACGCGGCGAATGAACTGTCGATCGTCCAGCGCTGCGGGGTAATCTAGTTGCTGATCGCGAAAGTACTGGTCGATTAGAGAATCGATCGGGTTTCCCGTTTCGTCATCAGGCAACGGACGCGTCAATTCCAGCGGGCGTAAGAAGCGGCTTTTCGCCAGTGACAGTTCCTCGGGCCATTCCAGACCGCCATCAATCCAGCGCCCGATGGCCTCGATTTCGTCGGCCGTCAGCGGCTGGCCCTCTGGCGGCATTCGCAGATCGGCATCGTCGGTCGTAATGCGCGACCAGATTTCACTGTCCTCCCGGGAACCGGGTTCCGCAGCTCCGGATTCCAGCAAGGCTTCGCGGGTTTCCAGCGACAGCCCTCCCTGAAACACGCCGTTGCTGTGGCACTCCGCACATCGCGCCTGCAACACCGGCATAATTTCATGCGCGAAATCGGCTGGCTCCTGGCCGGTCGCCTGGGACGCAAACCAGCCGGGCAACAGAGCCAGGCCTGTCAGGAAGCGGAACAGCAATGAGTGCATCGGTGCGGCAGATTTCACGATCGTTGTCGGCAATTGTCAGCAAATGGGCGCGAATATCCTGGTGCTTGCAGGATAGTCAATCGACAGACGGTTCGACAGTTGTCCGGAGCGGATCGCCACAGCAATGCTGGCATGTGAGCAGAATTGACATGTCGATTGCCGGAATTCGCACACTTGCGGGCCCACTAACGCTGAATCGGTCGGAATCCGGTTCGGCACAGGGTTTGCCGACCAGGGATTGTCGCCGTTCATCGAGGCGACGCCGAATGGGAGGTTGCCAAATTGATGAGAGAACAAACAAGGTTGTTGACGATAAACAGCCTGCCGAGAGTCCGGTTCGGTACATGTCGTCGTGCCGGGTGGTTGGGTTTATGCCTGGTTACTGCCTTGGCCAGTCTGCCCGGTCTCGGTATTGCCCAAAGTCATGATGGTGCCACAGGGGACAACGCCCAATGCATTATCGTGGAGCTGTTCTTTTCGGATGGGCAGGAGGCCAGTGAGATGGCCTTGGCCGGGGCCAGCCGCCTGTCGGAATCCCGTTCGGGAATTCGCCTCGTCCGCCGGCCGGTCGACCGAAGCGAAAAAGCCAAAGATCGACTGCGCCGCATTGCCGCGCACTTTCGGTTTGAGGAAACCTCGACGCCCGTCATTTACTGCTGCAACCGCGTGATTCGGACCGGCGCAAGTGCGGACGATTTCGAGCGACAGCTTCGTTCGGCCTTGCAGATCGAGGTGTTCACGCGGATCGGATGTCGACGCTGTGACCGCGCGCGGGAATGGTTGCCCTCGTTGCTGCAGCGGTATCCGGGTGTGGAAGTGGTCTATCGGGAAATCTCCAATGACGCGATTGCCCTGCAGGATCTGAATAATCTCGTTCGCGTGCACGGCCGAGCTGCCACGAGCACGCCGGTATTTCACATTTGTAACGACTTGATAGTCGGATTTGATCGGCCACAGACAACAGGAGCCCGCGTTGAGCAAGCTTTAAGTCGCTGGGCGACGAGTTGTTCGCGAACCACTCGACCTGCGAATCGTAATTCTGACAGCTCCGGCATGTCACGTCAGATGGTCCAGGAGGTGGCCGGCATTCTCCCTTTTCTGCCCCTTCACGCATGGCAGCGTGGCCACGGCTCCCGGCCCTGACCCTTGCCTGGGCGGTCCAGGACGTGCCTTCGACAAACCACACCCAGGATGAATCTGCGCAGCGACAGGATATTACACAAGATGATGACGATCTTGATCTCGACTTCGATGATCTGGAATTGCCGATCGGCGACGAGCCGCCGCCTGATCAATCTTCCTCGGCGGACGTGATCGCTGAAGACACCGTGGACCTGCCCGTGTTTGGACGGCTCCAGGCCCGCAAAATCGGGTTGCCGCTGTTTACCATCGCCATCGGACTGGTCGACGGATTTAATCCTTGCGCCATGTGGGTGCTGGTGTTCCTGCTTTCCATTCTCGTGAATTTGCGTGATCGCGGCAAAATTCTGGTCGTTGCCGGAACCTTTGTGGTCATCAGTGGACTGGCCTATTTTGCGTTCATGGCGGCGTGGCTGAATGTATTCATGCTGGTTGGAATGTTGCGCGGCATTCAGATCACGCTGGGTCTGCTGGCCATGGCTGTGGGGGCGATTCACATCAAGGATTTCTTTGCCTTTAAGAAGGGAATCTCGTTATCAATTCCCGAGTCGGCCAAGCCGGGTATTTATCGACGCGTACGGGCGATTGTGACGGCGGAGCATCTGTGGGGTGCCCTGCTCGGTGCCGTTGTGCTGGCGGTGCTCGTCAACCTGGTTGAACTCCTGTGCACCGCCGGGCTGCCGGCGTTGTACACCGAAGTGCTGACCCTGCAGCAACTGCCGTGGTGGAAGAACTACATGTATCTGGGTCTGTATATCCTTGCCTATATGTTTGATGACGCATTGATGGTGACGGTCGTCGTGCTGACGCTGGGCAAGCGAAGGATGCAGGAAAACGAGGGGCGCTGGTTGAAGTTAATCAGCGGGCTGGTGATTTTCCTGCTGGGCGCCGTGATGCTGTTCCGGCCCGACTGGCTGTATTAGAGTGAGAGCCACGAAGTCAATTGGCTGTGCAGCTTTTCGACCTCCCGTTTTCATTTAATCTGCCAGAGCCCGGTAGCTTGCAGTAATTCTCCGCTTTGGATCGACTACGGCTAGACTTGGGTTGCCCGGCGACTAGATTTGCATGGAAGCATCGTCCGCTGA